>JACMJI010000029.1 GCA_014380705.1 Gorillibacterium sp.
GTACGATATGCCATTTAATATATGGGCAATTTTTCACCAGCTCAGCCGAGCCTCTGCGCAAATGAGCTCCGTCGTTTTCCCCTTGGATCAGAACGCATGGTGTTATTAATTCATACCCCTTCGCCCGTTCCAGGATGTCAAATCTCTCCTGATTTATCTCAAGGTCCTGGAGCAATATAAGATCAAGCGGCATCTGCTGCCTCGTCCTGCCATTAAGCACGTAGGCTCTTCCTAAGCTGCGCATATCTTGCTTTTCCTGATCGGTATAGAGGTCAACATTGGTGATCCCGTTCCAACTAATGACTCCGGCTAACAAGCCTGGATTATCCATAGCAAAAATTAAGCTATCCCCCGCACCCCGGCTATGGCCTAGGAGAAATAATGGTTTTTGATTAACGGAGTTCAACTCAGGGATATCTCCTTTTTTTAGGGCTGAGATCAATTCCTGCAGATCCTCAAGTTCATGAGAGTAGGTATTCTTCGCAAATTTGTCCAGCTCTGTAAATTCTGTCAATTCGTGACCCACACCATTAAAGGTAAAGTTAAAGGTTATAGCATCGTAATGCTCTGACAGCCTATGCCCAAGATAAGGGAAAAACCCCCAATCTTTAAAGCCTTTGTATCCATGGCATACAATGATCGTCCCTCTACTTTGCTTTCGAGCAGGAAATACACTGCCTCTAAGCGTGCGGTCTGCCCCCATCAGAAGCTCGAATGCATTGGACATAACAACCATCCCTTTCTAGAATAATTTTCTAGGCACTATGTTCCTCTCTAATGTATTGATATAATATAGCAGAAAATACATAGGTAAGATTTCCGGAAGGATGGCTCATGTGAAAAAAGCATCGTATCTCGCAATGGGTATAGCACTTGGCATCGGACTTTCCGCTTCAGGCGAGGCTTTAGCTGCAGTGACAAATAGCCTTATCGGCAAGACTGTTAAGTCTGAGTTTTCGGTCTACGTCGACAATCGGAAGCTACCCGACAAAGCACCTGTAGTAGAAGGCCGGAGTTATCTACCGGTAAGAAAACTGGCTCAGATTACGGGAATGGAATTGACTATACGCAATGATGCCATTTATTTAAAGACACCTGTTAAAGAAGAAATTAATGTTAATACGGAACAAACCGACAAAATTCCAACAGACCGCCCCTTAACCCCTGAAGAAATCCTGAAGTATCAGCAGGAGCTCTTACTCCTCAACCAGACTCTCGCTCAATTAGAAGCCCAAATCAGGTTCTCACTTCAAAGCTTAGAAGCCTACAGTCAAAAGAATGATGCCTACATGATGAAATTCACCGTGATATCAATCGAAAGTTTTCAAAAACAAATCGAAACTCTGAAGGCTAGAAAAGCCATTTTGGAGACTGCAATTAAGCTGACTTAATTATTCTAATAAAAGTAGAACCCCACCACTGACTGCGCTGATGGGGTTTGTTTTCTATATTCTGTCGGAGTGTAGCTAAGGACTGACTCGTCCTTAAACTCATATTTATGCAAAAACAAAAAAAGCCTTGAAATCATCAAGGTTTCTTAGCAAATGGGCTATGGTGGGCCCTGAGGGACTCGAACCCCCGACCAATCGGTTATGAGCCGACCGCTCTAACCAACTGAGCTAAGGGCCCTTACAGGCATTATTTGAAGATAAGTTGCGGGGGCAGGATTTGAACCTGCGGCCTTCGGGTTATGAGCCCGACGAGCTACCGGGCTGCTCCACCCCGCGTCATTTTGAGAAAGCCATTTTCACGGCCACAAGAAATAATATACCGCGTTTGCTCCCGAATGTCAATAATTATTTTATTAATTTTCAAACGGGAACATATCGTACACCGAAACGTCCGCTTCGCGAACGAAAAACTTCGACAGAGCGGGGACAGTCATAGCCATAGATCCACCAATCCTCTTCCATCCGTTTAACCAGACAACCAGCTTGAAATTTTGAGTCATAAAGTCTAGCCCAATATACCCAGTGCATTTTATCCCCCCCTTTCTTTACCGTATGATCATTAGTGTAACCAATCTGCGTTTACCGATGCGGAATCAGAATGAACCTTATCTAATTTTTATACACATCCTGTAATTGAAACAAAAGAAGTGCCTTCTCCCTTGGGAAAAAGCACCTGATTAAGCATCTATTAACTAGCTGCAGTATCTTCCGTAGCTGAAGGAGTATAAGAAATAATAACAGGAATCTCCGGTGTTTGGGTCCCGACAGTGATCTGACTGGTTGCTAAATCCTCTAATGCTTCCGTGAGATCGCGCTGCTTATGAGCAATCCGACTCGACGCGCAAGAAGCAATACTGGCCACCAAATCATCCAAGAAGGTATGGATCATTCCGCTTTCCTTATTATCAAGCTCACGAATGATACCTACCTTTAGTTTATCCAGAAACCCGAAAGTTGTTACAGCAATACTGCCGTACCCGAAGACAGACCCTATTGCGAGAGTCTCATCACAACCAAACAAGCCTTCATCCGCACGAAGAATAGATAAGAGGGGTTCGCTAAGCTGGTTATTCTCAGCTAAAACATCAAGTTCAATCCCCACTAGAATCGCGTGCTGAAGCTCTCTTTTCTCAAGGACAGCCTCTACACTTTCTTGACAGATCTCTATCGTCAATTGAGGGTGATAGGGTAGCTGGAGCTCATAAACAATGTCAGCAATATCCGAAAGCTTAACCCCACGCTCCGAAAGCTTTCTTATAACAGCTGAATGTACATCACGACTATGGACTCTCTTCATGAGTAACTCTCCTTCCATTAATAACCAATACAATCATTATAAATTTAAAAATAAACGAATGGTTCGGATAATACATTACCCCAAAAGACACAGTCGAAACATGGTTTATATCAGTATATTAGGGGATCCATTATTGTAAGCCAGACCGCTTAAAAAGGTTCAAGCCACTGTAACAAAAAAAATCCACTAGCCGCTCATAGGGTTGACCCATCATCAGGTACCATAAGCGATAGTGGAATTTATTCTTATCATAAAAATATTATTCGTACGCTGCCGGATTCTCCCGCCAAGCTTTTAACTTGTCCATCGTATGCTCTTCAATATAACCCTGTTTAAGCGCCACATCAATGAGTGCAGAATAGGTTGTCAGTGTCACCAGCGGAATAATATTCTCGTCAAATATCTGCTGAGCTTTCGTGAACTCATAAGTAAAGATTGCGAGTACAGCTTGGACATCTCCCCCGGCTTCCCGTACAGCTAGTGCTGCCTTAAGCGAACTGCCACCTGTAGAGATAAGGTCTTCAATAACGATGACCTTCTGCCCTGGCTTAAGAACCCCTTCGATCTGATTTTCTTTACCATGGCCTTTAGCTTTGTCCCGGATATAGATCATGGGAAGATTAAGCTTGTCCGCCACCCAAGCACAATGTGGGATTCCAGCAGTTGCCGTTCCTGCAATCACTTCTACGTCTGGGTATTTCATCCGGATAATCTGAACAAAACCCTCTGCAATCATATTGCGAATTTGCGGGTAAGACATTGTTAATCGATTATCGCAGTAAATGGGTGATTTTAACCCAGATGTCCAGGTAAAAGGTGAATCCGGGCGGAGGGTTACAGCTTTAATTTCTAAAAGTGAAGTTGCAATGCTTTCAAACAATCTCATCATGGGCAAGTTAGATCAGCTCCTCTAAAAGGGTTTCGAACGCTTGGCGCGGGTTAGCATGAGCCGTAATCGGTCTACCGATTACAATGTAATCCGTCCCCTGTGCAAAAGCTTCAGCTGGAGTCATGACACGGGACTGATCTCCCTTATCTGATCCGGCTGGTCGGATACCTGGCGTTACCGTCAAGAAGGCAGCACCCAGGCTCGTTTTGATAAGTCGAACCTCCTGTGGGGATGCGACTACCCCGTCTAACCCCGCTTGTTTTGCCGTTTCTGCATAATGGAGGACCGCATCCCCTACGAAACCGGGAATACCAATCTCCCGATTCATTACAGCTTGGCTCGTGCTGGTCAACTGGGTAACAGCGATTATCAACGGCCGTAACAAAGAAGCTCCGGAGTATGTAGATAACGCCTTATCAACGCCTTCTCTTGCGGCTTCCATCATCGCGATTCCCCCGGCTGCATGTACATTGAACATGTCAACGCCGAGTCGAGTGATGCTCTCTGCGCCACCTTTTACCGTGTTGGGAATATCATGCATTTTCAGATCAAGGAACACCTTATAGCCGCGCTCCTTAAGCGATAAAACAAACCCCGGACCTTCAGCATAAAAAAGCTCCATACCTACCTTTAAGTAGCAGGGGATGCCACTTAAAACAGTCAGTAATGTCTCAGCGTCAGCCGCACAAGAATAGTCTAACGGAACAATAACCTTAGCTGCAATGTTGTTTCTCCTCGATTGCAAGGTAATTGCTGCGCCTGTGTTTACCTCTTCCAAAACGTGTACCTCCCTATTTAGCAATGGCAAGCGAAGCCCTCCAAACTGGCGACTGCGCTTGCCTAAAGCCAAAGCTAATGAACTATTTATTATTTAAGCGATTGCCGATCTGAACAGGCATTGGGGTTGATGTGAAGTTTATCGTCTGCAGTACATGCAGCAAAGCTTTTACCGTATCCAGCGAAGTCATACATACGATGCCATTCTCCACCGCTTCCCGACGGATCCGGAAGCCATCACGCTCAGGCTCCTTACCTTTGGTCAGGGTATTAACGACGAAGTGCGCCTCTCCATTTCGGATGAGGTCGAGAATATTTGGTGAGCCTTCACTTAACTTCTTCACCACATTGACACGAAGCCCAGCTTCCAGCAGGGTGGATGCCGTCCCCCCGGTTGCGACAATTCGATAGCCAAGCTCGTCGAAGCCGCGGAAAATCTCGATGGCCTCTTCTTTATCTTTATCTGCAATCGTGGCGATAATTGAACCGGTAGGTGGAATCTTCATACCTGAACCGAGTAGACCTTTATATAAAGCTTTAGCAAAATTACGATCACGGCCCATAACCTCACCTGTGGATTTCATCTCTGGCCCGAGTGTTGTATCTACGCGGCGCAGCTTGGCGAAGGAGAATACGGGGACCTTAACGGACACCTGATCTTGCTCTGGCCATAGTCCTTCGGTGTATCCCAGATCCGTAAGCTTCCTGCCCATTATCGCTTGGGTTGCTACATTAGCCATCGGAATGCCTGTTACCTTGCTTAAGAAAGGCACCGTACGCGAAGAGCGCGGGTTGACTTCGATGACGTATAGCTCATCCTTGAAGATTACAAATTGTATATTGACCAGTCCAACCACATCAAGTGCTTTGGCAATTTTGATTGTCACCTCAACAATTTTTTGCTTAATTGTCTCGGATAAGGATTGGGGAGGGTATACAGCAATGGAATCGCCGGAGTGAACACCCGCTCGTTCGATATGCTCCATTATGCCAGGTATGAGCACCGTCTCCCGATCGGAGATTGCGTCAACCTCCACTTCTTTACCAAGCATGTAACGGTCAATCAGGACCGGGTGTTCAGGGTTGATCTTAACAGCCTTTTCCATGTAATTAAGTAATTCTCGGTCCGAATAGACGATCTCCATCGCCCGGCCTCCTAGAACATAAGAGGGGCGAACGAGGACAGGGTAGCCGTGCTTGGCTGCGATCCCTACCGCTTCATCTACCGAGGTTACTGTGCCTCCCGGTGGCTGAAGGATATCCAATTGCTGAAGCAGCGCTTCAAACTTCTTCCGATCCTCTGCGCGATCAATACTGTCTACATCGCTGCCGAGTATTTTCACGCCTGCTTTTGTTAACGGACCTGCCAGGTTAATCGCCGTCTGGCCGCCAAACTGCACGATAACCCCGATCGGCTTCTCTCTTTCAATAACATTCATAACATCCTCAAAGAATAGCGGTTCAAAATAAAGCCGGTCAGACGTATTGAAGTCCGTTGAAACTGTCTCTGGATTGTTATTAATGATCACGGCTTCATAGCCAGCCTCTTGGATCGCCCATACCGCATGTACCGTAGAATAATCAAATTCAATTCCTTGTCCGATTCGGATCGGACCTGAGCCAAGAACAACGACCTTAGGTTTATCGGTCTCCAGTACTTCGTCCTCTGTCTCATAGGTTGAGTAGTAATAAGGGGTTATTGCTTCGAACTCTGCTGCACAAGTGTCGACCATTTTATAAACGGGCTTTAACCCTAAGGATAACCGATAGTCTCTAACTTCAACTTCTGTAGTAAAGGTATTGTCAGGGTTTGCCATTCGGCGTATTTCGGCAATGGAGTAGTCGGTAAATCCTTTGCGCTTCGCTTCATATAGAAGGTCTGGGGATAGCTTCGGATTATTCAAAGTAGTTTCAAATGCAACCATACCCTGAATTTTGTTAAGGAACCACCAATCAATCTTGGTCAGATCCTGCAAGTGCTCAAGGGTATATCCGCGGCGATAAGCTTCCGCCAGAAGAAACAGTCGCTCATCATCTGGTCGTACTAGCCTTTGCTCCAGCTCTTCATTACTCAAATCAACTGCGTCTGCCAGGAACAAACGGTGTGCCCCGATCTCCAAGGAACGGATCGCCTTATGAAGGGATTCCTCAAAGGTTCTACCAATCGCCATGACCTCTCCTGTTGCTTTCATCTGGGTCCCCAGTCTACGGTTTGCAGATGTAAACTTATCAAAGGGCCAACGTGGGATCTTCGACACGATATAATCCAGTGTTGGCTCAAAGCAAGCATAGGTCTGACCTGTTACTGGATTTACTAGCTCATCCAAGGTGTATCCAATGGCAATTTTGGTAGCCATCTTCGCTATCGGATAGCCCGTTGCTTTGGAGGCAAGGGCTGATGAGCGACTTACCCGTGGGTTGACTTCGATCACATAGTATTGGTAGCTGTGTGGATCCAGTGCGTACTGAACATTACAGCCCCCTTCAATGTTAAGGGCGCGGATAATTTTAAGTGAAGCGGCTCGCAGCATCTGATACTCGCGATCCGATAGCGTCTGACTGGGAGCAACAACAATGCTATCCCCGGTATGAACACCAACAGGATCAAAGTTTTCCATATTACAGACGACGATACAGTTATCGTTGGCGTCACGCATAACCTCGTATTCGACTTCCTTCATACCTGCAATGCTTCGCTCAACCAAGCATTGTCCGATAGGGCTATAACGGATACCGGAGCTAACAATCTCGAGTAATTCCTCTTCGTTGGTAGCAATCCCGCCGCCTGTCCCGCCTAGTGTATAAGCGGGGCGGACAATGATGGGATAACCGATTTCATTGGCAAAATCGACTGCCTCATGCGAGGTTGTAACAATCACGCTTGCCGGAACGGGCTGCTCAAGCTCACGCATCAGATTTCGAAATAAATCACGATCCTCAGCCTGCTCAATGGCACTTAGTTGCGTTCCGAGCAGCTTGACATTTTCCCGCTCCAAGACACCTGCACGGGCAAGCTCAACAGCCATGTTAAGTCCCGTTTGACCTCCAAGTGTAGGCAACAAACCGTCTGGCTTTTCTTGTCGGATAATTTGAGTCACAAATTCTAAAGTAATCGGCTCGATGTAAACCTTGTCTGCCATATTGGTATCTGTCATGATCGTTGCTGGATTGCTATTAATCAGAACGACTTCCATACCTTCTTCTTTCAAGGCCTGACAGGCCTGAGTACCTGCATAGTCAAATTCTGCGGCCTGACCAATTACGATTGGACCCGATCCGATTACAAGTATTTTTTTGAGTTTATTATTTTTGGGCATAGGTTGGCTCTCCCTTCGACATACCTTTGAGGCTTCCATCTGAACGTAGCGTCCTTGCCGCATCGCCCCTAGTGAACATGACCGATTGGCGCGTCGGCTTAGGGTTATCCAACCGATGGTTAGCGATCATTTCCAGAAATTGATCAAAGAGATAACCCGAATCGTAGGGTCCTGGAGCAGCTTCAGGGTGATACTGAACGGAGAAGGCTGGGTGCTCTTTATGCTTAATTCCCTCGACTGTGCTGTCATTATTGTTGATATGCGTAATTTGCAGCTTTGTATTCTTGATGCTCTCTGGCTTCACTGTGTATCCATGGTTTTGGGAGGTAATGTAGCAACGACCGGAGGCTAGTTCTTTAACTGGATGGTTGCCCCCGCGGTGACCAAATTTCATCTTTTCGGTATCCGCTCCACAGGCAAGCGCCAGCAATTGATGACCGAGACATATGCCGAATATGGGAAACTCTCCTAGGAGAGAACGAATCGTATCTACAGCTTGAGGAACGTCTTTCGGATCCCCAGGTCCATTAGACAGCATAATACCATCTGGTGCCAATCGGCGAATCTGATCCGCAGTAAAGTCTTGAGGTACAACAACGATATCACAGCCTCTTTTGGACAAATCGCGGACAATCCCGCTTTTGGAGCCAAAATCATAGACAGCGATACACTCTCCTGGTCCAGGGTTGTGGAAGACGTTCTTCACCGAAACCTTGGCAACCTGGTCACGCATAAGCAAGGAGGCGGATAGCTGCTCTTGTAATTCCTCAACAGGTCTATTCCCTGTTGCCAGCATTCCCTTCATCGTACCGTGATGCCTTAAAATCCGTGTAAGCATCCGTGTATCAATCCCGCTGATGCCGACAATTCCGTACTCCTTCAATAGATCGTCAACTGTGAATTGGGCGCGCCAATTACTCGGCATTTCTTCATGCTCCCGCACGACAAAGCCGTGGACGAAAGGGCGGATGGATTCAAAATCATCTCTGGTAATCCCGTAATTTCCGATAAGGGGATACGTCATGGTGACGATTTGTCCACAGTAGGAAGGATCAGATAACACCTCTTGATATCCCGTCATTCCTGTATTGAACACGACCTCACCCGCTGATTCGCCTTCTGCTCCAAATGCTTTTCCCGTAAATAGCGTACCGTCCTCAAGCAATAATCTAGCTAGCATGCTTCCACTCCCTCTCCTAAGGATAAATTCCTATCAACGTATGATGCTTCATGTTTACCGCTCAAATATTAATGATTATGTTCAGACTCGACCCAAACCATTTGACCCGCTACCATTGTGGCTACAGGCCATCCTCTAAGCTTCCAACCGCCAAATGGCGTGTTTTTTCCTTTAGATAGAAAAAGCTCTGGATTAACTTCTCTTTCTTCATCTATGTTGATGATCACAAGGTCCGCCGGACTTCCCGGTATAAGTTTTCCGTAGGGAAGACCAAATGTCTCAGCGGGTTTTGTCGTCATCTTCTCTAGCAAGAATGACAGCGTCCACCTGCCAGACATAACGAATGTCGTATAAAGCAGGGGGAAAGCCGTTTCGAAGCCAACGATACCAAATGGCGCGAGCAGCATCCCTTTAGCTTTCTCATCCGCACTATGCGGTGCATGGTCCGTGACAATAATATCGATTGTCCCATCCTGTAGCCCCTCGATTACTGCCTGGACATCACGTAAACTCCGTAGAGGCGGGTTCATCTTCCAGTTGGCATCCATACCGGGGATATCCTCCTCCGATAGAATTAAATGATGCGGACATACCTCCGCGGTCACGTGAGTACCAACCTGCTTCGCTTGCCGTATCAAACGGACCGATTGCTCCGTACTTACGTGGCAGACATGGTAGTGAACACCCGTAGCTTCAGCTAGCAACACATCACGGCCTACATGGATCGCTTCTGATTCATTAGGAATGCCTTTCAAGCCATGTTTACGGGAGAAGCTTCCTTCGGCAACCGCTGCTCCCTCAACCAAGGAGCTATCCTCGCAGTGAGCTACAACTGTCATACCAAGCTCTGCGGCTCGAGCCATCGCATCCTTCATCATCTGAGCATTCTGTACGCCTACCCCGTCATCCGTAAAAGCCACAGCGCCCGCTTGTTTCAAAGCTGCAAAGTCTGTCAGCTCTCGACCTAATTCGTTCTTGGTGATGCTCCCGTAGGGAAGGACTCGCACAACACCTTCCTTCGCCGCTTTGTCCAGCACGCTCTGGATCAGTTCTGGCGAATCAATTACGGGCCTTGTATTTGGCATACAAGCGATCGTGGTAAAGCCGCCTTTTGCCGCTGAGCGTGTACCTGAAGAAATGGTTTCTTTATGTTCAAAGCCAGGCTCACGTAAATGGACATGCATGTCGATAAAACCCGGTGCGACAAGCTTACCCTGTGCGTCGATGACTTGATGTTCGGTCAAATCAAGTGTAGCGATATCTTCCTCTGTAACAGCAACAATCTTTCCCTTGTCGATGAACACATGGTGAACATCCTTTCGGTCATTCGATCCGGCGATCCATCCGTTTACGATCCAAGTTCCCATAGCCCTCTCCTTGCTTATTTAAATTATCTTATAATGTATTATGTCTCAGAATCTCTAGGCGTGATAATCACCTGATCATATCCATCTACCTCTGTTAGTTTCACTTCAATTTCTTCGATCTTAGCTGTTGGAATGTTCTTTCCGACATAGTCTGGGCGAATAGGAAGTTCTCGATGCCCCCGGTCAATCAGCACGGCAAGCTGAATCATCTCCGGGCGTCCCATATCCATGAGTGCGTCCATAGCAGCCCGAACCGTTCTGCCTGTAAAAAGCACGTCGTCGAACAGGATGAGTTTCTTGTTATGAACGGCCTCTCTATCGATAGAACTTGTCATATGGGCGTGACTACGAACCCGATCATCACGATAACTTGTAGCATCAAGCTCAACTACGGGGATCGCCGCATTCTCAATTTCGGCAATTCGTACGGCTATGCGTTCTGCTAAGTAAATTCCACGGGTTCGGATACCAACGAGCACGCAGTTTTCGACCCCTTTATTTCGCTCTAGGATCTCATGAGCAATCCGGTTGAGTGCCCGTCGAACTGCCATTTCATCCATCAGAACATGTGTCTGCTGAACCATCATCCTTGTCAACCTCCTGAAATCAGAACGTACATTCGAACGAATACAGCAAAAAACCTCTTGCCAGTGTGGGCAAGAGGTTCGTCGAAAGATAGGTCTGCCCTGTGCCAAAAAGAGCGCGTGTCCGTTACAGAAACGCGTTAATGGAGTACAGGAAAGCCGTGCTTCTTATCGTCGTTCACCTTGCCAGCCTCACGGGACTGTTTTTAAAGGCGCAGATTGTTATTGGCAATTATGACATGCTCGTTCCAACTTGTCAATAAAAGCGAGAAGATTCCAGGCAAGATTTTATTGAAGATTTCCTGTAGAATTGATAGACAGCGGGTGGATATGCTATAAAGGATATAATGATTGTGGTGATAGTCACTGTCAGCTAGTATCCTTTGGAAATGGATCGCCTGCGTTTTTAATCAGACAGGTGCATTCCTCATGGTTTGAAGTTGACAACGTCATAGGGTCGCAACAAGAAAAGGAGAGAATATAATGAGTGAAATGAACACGCATGAAATTATTGATTTTATTAAAAACAGTACGAAGAAAACGCCTGTTAAAGTATATTTGAAAGGTAAGCTTGATGAGATTAATTTTGGTTCAGACATCAAGGCTTTTTTATCCGGGACGAGCGGCGTACTATTCGGCGAATGGACAGTTATAGCTAAGCTCCTAGAGGATAACAAGGAAGCAATAGAAGACTATGTAGTAGAAAATGATCGCCGCAATTCCGCGATTCCTCTACTTGATCTTAAAGGAATCAACGCTCGCATCGAGCCAGGGGCTTTAATCCGCGATAAAGTTACGATTGGTAACAATGCTGTCATTATGATGGGCGCTATACTGAATATCGGCGTAAGTGTTGGAGATGGAACCATGATCGACATGGGAGCCATTCTGGGTGGTCGCGTACAGGTTGGCAAAATGTGCCATATTGGTGCAGGTACTGTCCTGGCTGGTGTCATCGAGCCTCCTTCAGCTCAACCCGTCGTCGTTGAAGACGATGTACTCATTGGTGCGAATGCTGTTGTGCTCGAGGGTGTGCGCATTGGGGAAGGGGCCGTTGTCGCAGCTGGAGCTGTCGTTACAGGGGATGTACCTCCATTCACCGTCGTCGCAGGAATCCCGGCTAAGGTGATCAAACAGGTTGATGATAAGACGAAATCCAAAACCGAAATTTTGCAGGAGCTTCGTACCCTCTAGTCACTATACGGTTTTTAAGCAATATGAGTCAGGAAGGGTATACCATGACAACAACTGACAACAAGGTTCAACCTTTTATTGAACTTCGCAGGCTGCTGCACCAGATTCCTGAGGCAGGCTTCCAGGAATTTAAAACCCAAGCGTTATTGCTCGACTATTTGGCTCACTTACCACAGAATCGAATGGAGATTCGTTCGTGGAGAACGGGTGTACTTGTTCGGGTGAAAGGTCTTGCACCCAAGCACACACTAGGCTATCGGGCGGATATGGATGGCCTACCCATTGAAGAGGAGACAGGTTACAGCTTTCGTTCCGAGCACCCGGGCTATATGCATGCTTGCGGACACGACATGCATATGGCGATTGGGCTTGGAGTCCTCTCCCACTTTGTGCTTAACCCGATGAACGATGACTTGGTTGTGATCTTCCAACCTGCAGAGGAGGGTCCTGGAGGCGCATTGCCAATACTCGAAGCCGCTGAGCTTAAAGACTTTATGCCAGATCAGATTATCGCACTGCATGTTGCCCCTGAGTATAAGGTTGGTACGATTGCGACCCGGCCTGGGATTCTTTTTGCCAATACATCCGAGCTGTTCATTGATTTAATTGGAACGGGCGGTCATGCGGCTCTCCCTCATCAAGCGAACGATATGGTAGTGGCAGCCGCCCAGCTTGTCGGGCAGTTGCAAACCATTATTTCACGTAATGTTAGTCCGCTTGATTCTGCTGTTATTACGATCGGACGAATCGAGGGTGGAACCAAGCAGAATATCATTGCAGAGAGAGCCCGGCTGGAGGGCACGATTCGAACCCTTTCAGCAGAATCAATGATAAGAATCAAAGGCCGAATCGAAGCTTTGCTCCATGGTATTGAAGCAGGGTTTGAATGTCAGACCCAATTGGATTACGGAGCGAATTATTTACAGGTGTACAATGATCCCACACTTACTACTGAGTTCATGAGTTGGCTTAACGAGAATGGTACTGCGGAATTGATTGAATGCCGTGAGTCTATGACGGGTGAGGATTTCGGCTTCTTCCTGAAGGAAATCCCCGGATTTCTCTTCTGGCTTGGTGTAGAAACACTTTGCGGCCTGCACAATGCTAAGCTTATGCCAGATGAGCGGGCTATAGAGACAGCGATTCATACCGTCACTGGCTACCTGAGCTGGAAGGGTAACCAATAGCTTCTCTATACTATCCATCGCGGTTCTTTTTTCAGAACATCATTCTCTATATGCAAAAAAACCTTCCATTCGCCGTAACGGCCTAAGGAAGGTTTTTTTGACTAAATTGTCATAGGCAGGCCGTATTCGTCTAAGCATCAAGCTTAAGTAATTCCTCGGCCTCTACAACAGGAAGCTCTTGCACCTTATTTAATTTGCGCTCGATGTTACGACTCTTACGAGCTGCGCTTTCGATACTATTGCTAGCTTCCTGCAGCTTCTTATGTGTCTTATCCAGGATATCACCGAAGTTTCCAAACTCTGTTTTTACCGCCCCAAGGAGCTGCCAAACATCACTGGAGCGTTTCTCTATTGCTAGGGTGCGGAAGCCCATCTGCAGACTGTTTAGCAGAGCACTTAGGGTAGTCGGTCCTGTAAGCACAACACGGCATTCACGTTGCAGCCATTCACTCAAGCCCGGTCGGCGTAATGCTTCTGCATACAAACCTTCTGTGGGTAGAAACAGAAGACCAAAATCAGTGGTATGAGGCGGATCGATATACTTGGTTTTGATGTCTTTCCCCTCTGCCTTTAATCGCGTCTCAAGCTGCTTTAAATGATGATTTACAGCCTCCAAATCTCCAGCTTCCTGAGCATCCAGCAAGCGTTGATAATCCTCTGTAGGAAATTTGGAATCCACAGGGAGCCAGATGATCCCGCCTGCTCCATCCTTAGAGGGAAGCTTTATGGCAAACTCAACTCGATCCGCACTACCCTTGCGAGTCGCTACATTCTGCTCATATTGATCTATGGTAAGTGTCTGCTCCAGCAGATTGCCAAGCTGAACCTCTCCCCATATCCCACGAGTCTTAACATTTGTCAGTACTTTCTTTAGATCACCGACACCAGAGGCTAGTGTCTGCATCTCTCCCAGTCCCTTGTGCACCTGTTCAAGCCGATCACTGACTAGCTTAAAGGATTCTCCGAGACGTTGCTCTAGCGTAGCGTGGAGCTTCTCATCGACGGTCGCTCGCATCTGCTCAAGCTTGCGGCTATTATCGTCCTGCAGGTCCTTAAGCCTGTTCTCGACCGTCTCACGCAATTTATCCAGCTTAGCTTCCGTTGTGCCGAGTTGTTGCTTTTGGATATCCGATAGTTTATCCATAAAGGCAAGCAGTGTCCCGTTAAAGGCTTCCAGCTTGTGTCCCATTTCTTCTCGTGTTCTTCGATCCGACATCTGGATTTCATTCCGGCTAATCGAGAATTGATCTAATAAACTCCGATCCATTCGATCAATCTGCTTCTCCAAAACAGAAAACGCCTCTCGACTTCCGTTGTCCACCAATTTGGGTTTGCGTACAATAACCACGATCAGAACCAACATATTCAAAACCAGGGATATGATTAAAAGTCCATCCGTCATTAAGAGTACCTCCTATGTAGCCTAATAGCCTCTCCGTATTCGCCGAGGCAGATGGGACAAGGGTTTCCTCGCTCCACCAAATCTGACTTCCTCCTACTTTTGTAAGGGGATTTATTAATCAGTTAACTGGAAATTAGATTGCTTACCAAAAAGGTTGTGTTTGAAAAAAGTGTAGATGACCGCTGCGTTGGCGGATTATTCTTACGATCGCTGTTGCCCTCAGTTTTCCTGATTGTATTACGACTTTTATCGGTAGAAATCTGAATGGCAAAGCATATGCTTTCGAAGTAGTTTTCCACGGAAAACTTTTAGGCGAACGCTACGCTTCTTCAGAACAATCCGTCCCCTCCGCTTTCGTCTCCACAACTAGTGAGCACCTCAATAGTAATCGTTCATTTCTTTACAAACTTGGCATGTTCATCAGATCGATTGAACGTTCTGTTATAGTATAAGCGTATTTCACGAAAAGGGAAACATTTGTTCCTAGACCGCCCATTAGCGTCAATAATGATAGCTTTTTATAAATTCCTCCAGAGCATGGATAAATGCTGTCATGGCAGTCTGAAATAAGTAAAAAACCTTCACCATAACGCGGCAAAGGTCAAGAAGGGTTGATGTCATTTTCGTAGATAAGTGAAATAGAACAACCAAAGCTAGACTGACGCGCTAAGCGACCTCACAAAACGCTCCAAGCGGTTAAACGATTCCTCAAGCTGTTCCATACCATAAGCATACGACAGACGAATATACCCTTCACCATAGGCTGAGAATGCGTCACCCGGCACGACCGCAAGCTTCTCTTGCTCAAGCAGCCGCATTGTAAATTCCATTGAGGTCAGACCAAATTGGCTCACCGATGGAAAAAGATAAAATGCCCCTTCCGGTATTTCAAGAGGAAGACCCATACTTGCAAGACGGCGAATCGAATAATCCCTCCGCTTATGGTACTCCTCTCTCATAGGAAGCGCATCATCCATACCATTGGTCAAAGCCTCTAGTGCTGCATATTGACTGATGGAACTCGCACAGGTGACATGGTATTGATGGACCTTAACCATCTGCCTGGTGATATACTCAGGTGCGCATGTAAAGCCAATCCGCCAACCCGTCATCGAATGGGATTTAGAGAGTCCATTGATCACAACTGTTTTCTCGCGCATACCGTTGTATGTTGCGATGGAACGATGCTTGCCCTCGTATACAAGCTCTGAGTAAATCTCATCAGAAATGACAAAGATCGATTTGTCACGTAAAACATCAGCGATACCTGAGAGTGTGGCATCATCCAGAATTCTACCCGTTGGATTAGATGGAGTGCCGAGAATGACACAACGTGTCTTATCCGTTATTGCGGCTGATAGCTGCTCTGCTGTTATTCTGAAGCCTGTTCCCGTGGTATCCACATGAACCGGTGTTCCACCGCAAAGTCGAATCAGTGGCTCATACCCGGGATAAGCTGGAGCAGGAATAATGACCTCACTGCCTTCGGTTAGCAAGGTTTGCAAGGCGATTTCAAGGGCTTCTGTAGCACCTACCGTTACAAGCACCTCATGGCTGCCATCATAGGTCAAGTCGTACTTCTTGTGGAGAAAAGCCGCAGCCGCATGTCGAAGCTCTAGAAGGCCAGCATTATGAGTATAAACGGTTTTGTTGCCATCGATCGCTTCCTTCGCCGCCTCCAAAATATGCGCAGGTGTAGGAAAATCAGGCTGACCTAGGGTCAGGGAAACGGCATCAGGGTAGCTTGCCGCGAGATTTGCAATTTTACGAATACCCGAGATCTCAATTTCCTTTACCCGTGGATTTAATCGTTCTTCCATTGTTCATCCCCCTGTCACGCTTACCCCGTTATACTACGCAGACGGAGCAAGAGACGCTCAAAATCCTCCGGAAGCGGCGCAGTAAATTCCATATACTCACCCGTTCTAGGGTGCTTGAAACCGAGTACTGCCGCATGTAATGCCTGTCCAGACAGTTCATTATCTTTAGGACGTCCATAATTTGGGTCTCCAACTAATGGATATCCAATATATTTCATGTGAACACGAATTTGGTGAGTACGGCCTGTCTCCAGCCTTAATTCCAGCATCGTGAATTGGCCGATACGCTCTAAAACAATAAAATGCGTAACAGCCAGCTTACAATTCCTCGGTGTCACTTTGAAAAGCTTTCGGTCACCAGGATCCCGACCAATCGGCGCATCTACTGTTCCTTTATCATGCGGAATGTTGCCATGAACCATAGCGATATATTTACGAGTGACCGAATGCTCCTTCAATTGTGCGGCAAGTGAAGAATGAGCCAAATCATTCTTAGCTACCATAAGCAGCCCTGTTGTGTCTTTATCAATTCGATGGACGACCCCGGGCCGCATCACCCCATTAATGCCAGATAGATCCTTACAGTGATGCAGCAAGCCATTAACCACTGTTCCATGATAATGACCTGGAGCGGGGTGAACAACCATCCCACGCGGCTTGTTGATCACGACCAAATCGGCATCCTCGTAGACGATTTCCAGATTTAGCTCCTCAGGGACAATCTCCATTGCCTCTGGCTCAGGTACCAGAACTGTAATATGGTCTTGATCTGCTACCTTATAGTTCGACTTGACAGGTGATCCATTTACAAGTACATGACCGTCCTTAATCCACAATTGAACCTGTGAACGGGAGACCTCTGCTTCTATGGCTTCTGTAATATGCTTGTCGATTCGTTCTCCTGTATCCTCTGTAGCAACATGCCATTCTTCCCTATCTGAATATTTAAGTTCCTTTGAGTTCTGATTCATGATTTTTATTGTTCCCTTCCTTTTCCCGGCGCCCAGAGATAAACGTATCAAGTATGATCAATGCAACGCCAATGGAGATAGCTGTATCTGCGATATTAAAAATAGGAAAAGTGTAATCCACATGGGCTCCAAAAATCGAGAAAACAAAATTAAATTGGAGAAAATCCACAACTTCACCAGCTACGGCACGATCATAAAAATTACCGATAGCACCGCCAAGTAAACACCCTAATGCAGATGCCAAAAGCTTCTTTCTCTGTCGGATGAGAATTCTCATGTAATAAATGATCCCGATGAGAACGACCGAAGTAATGGAAAGAAAAAACCAACGTTGCCCCTCAAGAATGCTAAAGGCGGCACCTGTATTACGATGTGAGGTGATTAGAAAAAAATGTCCGAGTACGGGTACCTCTTGATAAAGCTCTAGGTTATGCGCGATGAGCCATTTCGAACCTTGATCAAGTAAAAAAACAATGAATGCCAATAAAAAATAATAAATCAAGCTCGTTCCTCCTCAAACCGGGACTTTTTTAGCTCGAATTGCAATAAGTTCCTTACTTCACAGTCAATTCTCCTGATGAACAACACCCTTTCCGCCAACACTAAGAGCATTGATGAAGGAGGGGATTGTATAATGGGTCATTTATCACTTGAACAAAAGAATACACTCCACCAAGCATTGCTTCAAAACAAAGAGGAGCTTGATAAGCTTCTGGCTGATAGCCTTCATTTCGGCATGGCGGAATCTTTAGCCGAAAGAACTGGAGAATTGTCCGCTTATGATAACCACCCCGCCGATATCGCCTCAGAACTGTTTGAACGGGAAAAAGATCTTGCCTTAAGTTATCATGCCAGAAATGAACGTGGAAATGTAGATGCCGCACTCAAGCGAATAAATGATGATAATTATGGGGTATGCGCTTATTGTGGGGAACCCATTCCTTATGAACGCTTACAGGCTGTTCCAGAAACTGAATATTGCATCAAGCATACGCCTATTCAAACGGTTTCTGAGAATCGACCTATTGAGGAAAGCTTCCTGATGCCACCTTTTGGTCGAAACGACTTTGACAAACGTTATAATGAAACCGAATTTGACAGTGAGGATGCTTGGCAGGCCGTTTCACAATGGGGAACATCGGACAGTCCCGCTATGACCGAGGACCCGGGACTCGATTACGATTCCCTAACGATCGAAAGTGATGAGAATGTTGGTTATGTGGAGGATTTGGAAAGCTTCCTCGCCACTGACTTATACGGGACAGACACCTTCATTGTCCGCAACCATGCTTACTATTCTTACCTTGACCGTCAAGATGGTGATCCTTTGCTTGTGCCTGTTACAGATTCTGACGAGAATGATAACGAATAACCAATAACCATTAACCATTAACGATAAGATTTATGGGTATCCAACTCGGATTGAACCACTTCAACCACTTTGGCGATGTAGTCCCCAATAATGGGAAGATTTAGTGCACCGAGCATTTGAAGCAGATAAATAATCGTTGAAGTAAAAAGCGTAACACCAATGGCAATCCCTACACCCCTGGCTAATCCACCGATAAGGTTATTGAAGATCAATCGCCAAGGCCGATTCATCAATTGCATATAATCTGATATTTGCACCCGTTCCATATTCGCGGCGACCTTCTTGATCCGCTCATTCATGTCGTAGAGCAATTGGCGATCGGATTCCTTAGCGCGGTTATTCATACGGAACACTCCTCATAAAAGATGCCTTTTCTAGGGTGAATGGAGTGACGATTCATTTCAAGTTATTGGGTTAACAATCGAGTTAACCAGCCTTTTTACCTTAGTTGGTAAGAAGGCTGGATTCTTTGACAAAACGTTAGAGATGATTAACAACATCAGAACAGCGTGAGCACAGGGTAGGGTGATCCGTAACCGTTCCTACTTCGGGAGTAACAATCCAGCAACGTTCACACTTTTCTCCAACAGCAGGCTCAACAAAAACAGATAAACGCTTATAGGTCTGGGCATTCTGTGGCACTTCAGTACCCGGTGAAAGCACCTCAACCTGAGATACAATGAACAATTGGTCCAAATCATCAAACTTTTTCAAAAGCTCAAACGTTGAGCCATCAGGATAAAGCTTGAGCGCCGCCCCTAAAGAGTTGCCAAATACTTTATTATTACGGGCTTCCTCTAAGGCTTTGTTTACCTCGTCGCGAACGTCGATAAATGCTTCCCATTCGGCTTCAAAGGCTTCATTGTACAGACTTGAGTCAGGCGAAGGAATATCCGTTAACTGAACACTATCTTCTTCAACACCAGGAATGAACTTCCACACTTCATCCGTTGTGTGGGGAATGACTGGCGTGATTAATTTAGTTATTACCGTAAGCGCCTCATACAATACAGTTTGCGATGCTTTTCTACCTTCTGCATGAGGGGAGCTTGCATAGAGACGATCTTTGACAATATCCAAGTAGAAAGCACTCATCTCGACTGCACAGAAATGATGGACGGCTTGGTAGACGATATTAAATTCATAGCTGTCATATGCCTTCAGTGTCCGCTCGATCAAACGGTTCAGACGAATCATCGCATAGCGATCGAGGCTATTCATCCGCTCAGTGGGTACTTTTTCTGTAGCGGGTTCGAAATCTGCCAGGTTGCTCAGGAAGAAGCGCAATGTATTACGAATCTTTCGATAAACCTCGGTGATTTGTGTCAGAATGGCATCAGAGACCCGTTGATCTGCCTGATAATCCGCAGACGCCACCCACAGACGAAGAATATCTGCTCCAAGACGATTACTAACTTGATTCGGGTCAATGGTATTTCCTAATGACTTTGACATTTTGCGGCCTTCGCCATCCAATGTGAAGCCATGGCTCAAAATTGCTTTGTAGGGAGATTGTCCATCTACAGCCGTACCCGTACTTAGTGAGGAGTTGTACCAACCGCGATATTGGTCTGAGCCCTCTAAATAGAGGTCTGCTGGCCACTGAAGCTCAGGACGTTGCTTGAGCACAGCAGCATGGCTAGAACCGGAATCAAACCAGACATCCATAATATCCGTTTCCTTCGTGAACTCTGTATGCCCACAAGTCTCACACGAAGCACCTTCGTTGATAAGTTCTGATGCTTCCTTAAGGAACCAGGCATTTGAGCCTTCCGCTGTAAAAATATTGGCAACCCGGTCAATGCTTTGTTCATTTACATAAGGCTTGCCACAAGATACACAATAGAAAATTGGAATCGGCACACCCCAAGCTCTCTGACGGGAAATACACCAATCGCCACGCTCGGCAATCATATTATGCAGACGAATTTCTCCCCAGCTTGGTGTCCACTTCACTTTTTTGATTTCGCTAAGCATTGCTTCACGAAACTTATCTACAGAGGCAAACCACTGCTCCGTTGCCCGGTAGATTACTGGTTTTTTGGTCCGCCAATCATGCGCATATTGGTGAACGACAGAACCTTGCTTGAGAAGATGACCAGAAGTAGCAAGCATCTCCATGATTGGCTCATTCGCTTTTTCATAATATTGCCCTTCAAAACCAGGAGCATCCGCAGTAAATTTACCTTGGTTATCAAGAGGAGCAAGTACCCCAATCTTATAGCGACCACCGACGATAAAGTCATCCTCACCATGCCCTGGAGCCGTATGAACACAGCCCGTTCCCGCTTCAAGCGTCACATGCTCGCCGAGTATGACGAGCGAATCACGGTCATAGAAGGGATGTTGACACACAACATATTCTAGTTCTGACCCTTTAAGCTTTGCAACAATCTCGTAGCTGCTCCAGCCTATTTCTCCTGCTGCAGCTTCTAGAAGACCTTCTGCAACAACATAGTTCTTGCCATTAACTGCTACTACAACATAGTCGTAATCGGGATGCAGAGAGATGCCAAGGTTTGCCGGTAATGTCCAAGGTGTCGTAGTCCAAATGACCATTGCTGTGTTGTCAGGCAGCTTGTCTTTACTGTCCTTAACGTCAAAGGCTACGTAGATGGATGGGGATGTCTTTTCTTTATATTCAATCTCTGCTTCTGCCAAGGCGCTTTCCGATGATGGAGACCAATAAACGGGTTTTAATCCTTTGTAGATAAAGCCTTTATTGACCATTTCACCAAAGACACGAATTTGAGCCGCTTCATATTCTGGTTGGAGTGTGATGTAGGGATGGTCCCAATCGCCGCGAATACCTAAACGACGGAATTGTGTCCGTTGCTTATCTACCCAAGAGAGGGCGTACTCTTTGCAGTATTCCCTAAATTCCGGAATTGTCATTGTCTTCCGGTCCTTCTTGCCACTGTTCGTGATTGCTTGCTCAATTGGAAGACCGTGAGTGTCCCATCCTGGAACGTAAGGAGCGTTAAAGCCGCTCATAGATTTATAACGCACGATAAAATCCTTGAGAATTTTATTCAGCGCATGACCAATATGGATATCCCCATTCGCATAGGGAGGTCCATCGTGAAGAATGAATTTGGGTCGATCTTTCGTACGCTCTTGGACTTTCGCATAGATATCCATTTCGTCCCATACAGCTTGGACCTTTGGTTCTGCTTGCGGCAGGTTTCCACGCATCGGGAAAGCCGTCTGTGGTAAATTAAGTGTTTTGCTGTAATCCATCGATCTCGCTCCTTTTTTCTATTCAATAATTTAATCAATGGGATGAAATGACAATAAAAAGCTCTCGTCCACAAAGGGACGAGAGGCTTATCTCGTGGTACCACCCTGATGAAACAATCCTTGCAAGCCGATTAGGCCAAAAGAGGATTGTCACGCTTGGAGATTATTAACGGAATCACCCGATGCTCTTTACTAATCATTCAAGAGCATGCTCCCGGTTGATATTCAGGCGTCTGCATGGTGTTAGGCTTGCACCGTACCCTAACTCGCTGTTCCAGCGTATGCACCTTACTCGTACCGATCATCACTTTATCCATTGTCTATGTTCATTTGGAGTATACCGAAAAAAAGAGCCCGGGTCAATCCAGCAAGTTCATCGCCAAATTTCCAGGCCTTCTCAATAATCATAGGATTGCGAAAAATTAAGAACGCTGGTCATCCTTGTTGTTTAATTCGAGTGAATCCCAATTGCCGCCAGCAATAATCTCTAATTGTGCTTCAAGAAGTGTCCGGAAGCGGGTGCGGTAAACAGAAGCTTGCTTCTTCAGTTCTTCAATCTCAAGAGAGATTCTACCCGATTTAACCAAGGATTCATTAATGATGCGATCTGCATTCTTCTCAGCCTCGCGAATCGTTAATTGCGCTTCCTTCTTAGCATTTCCTTTGACTTCATCCGCTGCCTCTTGAGCAATAATAATAGTCTTGCCTAGACTCTCTTCAATATTCTGAAAATGCTCCAGGCGTTCTTGAATATTTGCAACCTGTGAGTGTAGTTCTTTATTCTCGCGGATAATCGCTTCGTAATCTTTTATGACTAAATCCAGGAACTCATTAACCTCATCCTGATCATAGCCACGTCCGATACGCGTCTTAAATTCTTTGTTATGTATGTCGAGTGGCGATAGATACATGGTGCACCTCCATTAGTAAAAACAGTCCAATTATCCAAGCCGTATAATAAGATCTTTAAAACTATTCGACGATCATCGGGAATATCCTGCATAAACTGACGTGTAATTTTACAGGAATTACTTATACTTTCCAACTCTGACACGAGTTCTTCCCTTTTTGCTTACACCCTCAACCTCAAGCACACGGAAACGTCCAAACCCTTGTAAGGAGACAACATCCCCTTCTTTAAGCGATTTACTCGGGTCGCTCTCCGTTTTAAAGTTCACCCGACATCGCCCCGCTTGGATCGGCACAAGTGCTTTAGCGCGACTCAACCGGCATACATCACTGATGATACCATCCAGCCTCATCGAGGCGACAGATAAACTCATTTCATCATACTCCGTTTTGGAAGTCAGAAGCTTGTCCACAGGCAGGATTTCTGTCATGACTTGAACACGATGGACCTGGCGTAGATGGATATCAAAATAATTAGCGATTTCCGCAGCAATGAGGCAGTGACATCCATTCTCCAGAACATGGATGTCACCAACCTTATCTCGTTTGATTCCGAGCCCTAGTATTGCTCCCATGTAGTCCCCGTGGTCCAACTCCTTGATGCGATCATCCGAGGAGGTAATGGCTAGGACAACGATACCTGGATCCTCCATTTGGGGATCCAGATAATCAGGGACAATGACAACACGTTGTCGCTCGGCTTCGGCATACCCACCGGTATAATATAAAGCGGTTTTATCAAGATATCGGTTGGCAATGGATTGAACGATTTGAACTTGTCTTGGATCAAGAAAGTCTGTCACTTTCGTGACATGACACTCGCCTGCCCGCTCCAGCCATTCTGCTGCCCGATCGGCAAACCCACGCTCATCTGAATGATAATGAAGCAACCAATCATTAGCCATCCTTAGCTAGCCAACTTGAAAATGTAATAGAAGATACTGTCAATTCCATAGTAGACATAGCGAAAAGCGATCAAGGCAATCAGTGAAGAAATGTCGATAAACCCGATTGGGGGAATAACCTTGCGAAATGGAGATAAATAAGGCTCCACGATTTTACCAATAAAGGCACCAACCGAGCTATCCCTGACATTTGGAAGCCATGACATCAAGAAGTATCCGATGATGAGAAAGTAATAAATTCGGTACGAGTAAAAAAGCACGGGTTGTATATAGTTAAGGTAGATGGTCAATTAAATTCACCTCGTCAATTGTATTGAAGGTCATCTTCAACTAGTTCTTTTATTGTTCCCTGAATTTCTACAGATTCAGGCGTGCAAAGAAAAATACTTGGTCCAATCTTAGATATGGATCCACTCAAAGCATAGACCGTCCCGCTTAAAAAATCTACAATGCGCATCGCTTGGTCTGGTCTTGAACGGTGCAGGTTTACGATGACAGGGCGGCGATTACGTAGGTTATCCGCGATCTCCTGGGCATCATCATAGGTACGCGGCTCACTCAGAACAACACGAATGTGCTTCTGCGAATGGATACTTACAACGTTCCCTTTGATTTTACGTTGCTCGAAAGGATTCGTTTCAGTTTCTTCCATATCATCTGAACTCATCTCCCGATCCATGCCGTCCTCTTCTTCCTTGAGTCCAAGATAGTTTAACACACGATTAAAGACTCCCATAACGGTTCCTCCTTATATTTCGTTCGAAAACAAGATCGAGCCTAGTCGTACACAAGTCGCACCTTCTTCAATAGCGATTTCATAATCGCCTGACATGCCCATGGAAAGTCCGTCAATACGATAAGAAAAGATAGCCAACCCGTTCAGTTCATCACGCAGCATTCGAAGCCTACGGAAGACTGACCTGGATTCTTCGGGTACTACCGTATAAGGTGCCAAAGTCATAAGTCCAGCGATACAAATGCCTGGCAGACCGCTTATCTGTTCGGCAAATGTGACAAGCTCCTCTGGCTTTATTCCATACTTGGATTCTTCTCCAGATACATTAACCTGAATGAACACCTGAACCAGAGCACCCAAAGAAACGGCTTTACGGCTAATCTCTTCAGCTAGTGCCAGCTTGTCTAAAGAATGAATATAAGAAAACCGACCAATAACATCTTTCACCTTGTTGCTCTGAAGGTGACCGATAAAATGCCATTCCGCTTGGGGTCCTAGAGTCTCCCATTTCTCCTTAGCGTTCTGCCAGCGGTTCTCACCGATATGGGTCAAACCAGCTTTAATCACAGCTTCGGCTTCCTGCACAGACACATATTTGGTCACTGCAATGATGGTGACATCTTGCCGTGCCCGTCCACATCGGGTGCAAGCTGCTTTGACTCGCTCTTCGATCTGGGATACTCTTTCATTCACATTCAATGTGCAAACCTCCGTTTATCACACGCTGGACCCTAAAGCGATCCAGGCGGCCATGCGGCCAGTTATGCCATTCTCTTTCCGGTGGGAAAAGAACAAATCCGTCCCGCATCCGGTACATCTCTCCGTTATTTCGATAGAAGATGGCATAATTCCTGCTTTTATCATAATTTGTCGATTAATTTGATGCAAGTTAAGTTGAAATTTTTTTGCAGCATTCATTTTGTAATAGATATCTCGGCGGTCTTTGGTACTTGTTGCCTCCTCGACGGAGAGTACTTCATCCAGCGTTTTATCAATAGTGTTGATCAGCTTCTCATCGACTTCATAGCAGCATTGGCCGATGGCGGGACCGATTGCTGCGACCAAATTCTCAGGAATGACTTGGTACTCACTGACCATCGCCTCCACTGTGCTCCGAGCAATCTGCGCTGCGGTTCCCTTCCAGCCTGCATGGGCAAGTGCCATGGACCCCGTGACGGGATCATAGAAAAAAAGGGGTACACAATCAGCAAACAAAGCAGCCAGACATATATCTTGTTCATTTGTAATAAAGGCATCGGCCTCTTGGATTGCTGTTAGGCGCTCTAGCGTGCCTTTGCCCCGATCTGCTGCTGTAATGACAGCGATTCTACTCCCGTGGACCTGTTCACCGTAGACCCAGCCTGCTAGGGGCTGCTTAACGGCATCGGCCACACGTCTTCGGTTTTCGATTACATCTTGCGGGCAATCTGCAACATGTAGACCCATATTAAGGGATCGATACTCACCTTGGCTAATTCCACCATGTCGAGAAGTAAAACCGGCTGTAAGCTCAGGGTAACGCTCCATCCACGACTGCAAATAAAACAAGCCGGGTTTACCCGGCTCCGTTACGTATCCAAACGGCTCCATTATTTACCCCTCACAGTAGTCATTACTAGCTATAACCAATCATTCTCATAAAGTTTACCACATCACTAATCGTTTTGCAGGTGCACCTGATTGTCAGAGAATTTATTCTCTGTCAAGGACAATGTGGTGCTGCTGTTCATTCCGATTATTTTCTCGACGAGGGCGGACATATTCATTGCCTCCATCCTCATCAGCAGGACGGTACAACCGATCATCCAAGCGAACAAGCACAACATCCATGCCAATCTTGACAATGTTGCGCCAAGGAATAATCACATCTGTTCCGCCGCTAAAAAAGCTGAACAAACGAGAATGGTTTGGCACAACGATAGCTTCAATTCTCCCCTGTCGTAAATCCAGTTCCAGATCACTGATTTGCCCAAGTTTCTTTCCATCGACAATATTGATCACATCTTTGGACTGAAAGTCAGATATCTTCATGACGCACCTCACCGCTCACTGCATATTTTCTCCCTGCATCTATTCTATGTAAAGAATAGGCAGAATGAACTCTTTGCCTGTCGTCAAAAAAGCCGACTCATAAAGGAGTCGGCTTTACGAACATATTCCACAGCAAACTAAACTTAATTTTAGCTCTTTACATGCTTTTGCATTTGAGAGATCGCGGACTTTTCAAGACGAGAAACCTGTGCTTGGGATATGCCGATCTCTTCTGCTACTTCCATTTGAGTTTTGCCGTCATAAAAACGCATGGACAAGATCATTTTTTCTCTATCGTTGAGCTTATGCATTCCTTCCCTAAGTGCAATTCCCTCAATCCAAGTTACATCACGATTTCTTTCATCACTGATCTGGTCCATTACAAAAATCGGATCGCCGCCATCATGATAGATCGGTTCAAACAAGGAAACGGGGTCCTGAATTGCATCTAAGGCAAATACAACATCCTCTTTTGGAATATTAAGCGCTTCGGATATCTCGTATACACTGGGTTCACGAGAATTTTTATTAGTCAGGCTATCCCGAATCTGTAATGCTTTGTAGGCGATATCCCGTAGAGATCGGGACACTCTTATCGGGTTATTATCGCGTAAATAGCGGCGGATTTCCCCAATAATCATAGGAACAGCATACGTGGAAAACTTTACATTTTGCCCGAGATCGAAATTATCAATGGCTTTCATCAATCCGATGCATCCGACCTGAAACAGGTCGTCCACAAATTCACCGCGATTGTTAAAACGTTGAATTACGCTCAAGACAAGCCGAAGATTACCGTTGACGAGCTTTTCTCTCGCTAACCGGTCATTGTGGGACTGTAGCTGGAGAAACAGCTCTCGCATCTCCACGTTGGTCAAAACCGGCAGTTTGGATGTGTCAACACCACATATTTCAACTTTGTTGCGGGTCATAGGTTAAATACCTCCCAAGGAGAAACATTACTGTTCAGTATCTCCCCGGTCGGGTATTTTATGCGGTTAAGCCAAGTTCTGGAAAACGAACATAACTAAACCATTTTGTTAAATTCCTTGCGTAATCGTTTGATAATTCTCTTCTCTAAAC
>JACMJI010000360.1 GCA_014380705.1 Gorillibacterium sp.
TGTGTGGATAAAGGGCAAATGGAGTTAATTACCTTCTTTGTAAAATGGGACTTGAAGAGGAAACGGTTGCGAGTTGTGCTTATGGGCTATTTTACCATGTACGCTTACCACGAAAAAAGCCCCTAGTTTTAACTATGGGGATGAAAGGCGACTTCGCAATTTTTATTTTACCGCTTTACCTTAACCAGCTATACACTTTTGCCGGGTTTGTCTCATCCTTTTCCGTGGGTAGATGAAGCCGGTTTTTTGCACGATAAATTTCCTTCGGAAGCAGTCCTCTGCCAATCGTCACCTTTGTGCCGAGTGGAGTCATAGCGTACAGTTCCTCCAGATCACCCTGCAGCATACGAACACAGCCTTGCGAGAGGTCTTTACCTATGGAATCAGGGTCATCCGTCCCATGAATCGCATAAAGTGTATCCGATAGGGTCATCCCCCTGCTGCCAAAGGGTCCTGTCGTCTTCCCGTTTGGGTCTTTGACCTTCTCCGTGACTTCGTAGCTTCCTTCCTGTGTCTTACTGCCACCTAGACCTACAGGATAGCTGCGAAGAATGACCTTGCCACTTACGATAGCCAAGCGATGTGAATCCTGATCAACGATGATTTCAAGTGGTATTGTAAAGGGAGAGTTAGCCAGAGACCCTGCTGAGCCCACGTTAGCGCCAGTCGGTTGCTCAGAGACTGCTCTTGGATTCTCTTTACCAGGCTCGCTCTCTACGCCTGTCGCAGCAGGCTCGGAAGGCTTGCCCGGAGCTTTACTTCCAAGTTGCGTATCCCATATCTCCACCATTTCCTCGGTAATAGCTGAAATTGTATTATTCGGGTAGTTACCCGTAAGATGCTGTAAGGTAGCAGGCATAACACCATGCTTATGCTTGTAGGCCGATACTGCACTTCGCAGGAGGATCTCTTGCTCCTGTTTCAATTGCCAATCCCTTACCGCCAAAGTGACATCCGTACGGTCAGCTGGCTGACACATACAGGTTTCCCTATCGTATTGCTGTAGAATCATCTTCCCTGACTGACCTCCGCTTTCAACGGAAAGCAGAATACGTGGCTCCCTCGTCCAAACCGTCCATTTGCCATCCGATGAAGGATATCCTTCTGCTAACACCGTAGTACCAGAATCAGAATCAGAATCAGAATCAGAATCAGAATCAGAATCAGAATCAGAGCCAGCAGTAAGCGCCACAATCCCTGCTGCTTTCTGCAACTGATCCTTTCCTGTTGCTGCTGTAACGAAAACAACCTGTTTTACAAGCTGTTTAGTAACTTGCTTTGTGCTGCTGCCTGAAGTGACCGAAGTGACCGAAGTGACCTCCACTGAAGGTTCACTTTCTTGCTTCTGTCCATTGTCTAGACTCTGTCGATTGTTCTCAAATCCGAAATCCGGTAAATAAAAGATCCCCACTAAAAATAGAATCAGAATCAAAGCCCTACGATAGTAACTTCGAAGTCGTTTATTGTTATTTAAACCATGTGTTGGTGTGGATTTTTCCTTAGGGTCTTTAATCGTACTATCGAAGCCCTCAGCTGGACTTGAGCTATCCTTAAGGTGACTCGCCTCCTGATTGTGTTCGATCAGCGCAGCTGCCTCTTTTACACCTATTGGAAGCTTCTTATCTTCAAATGCTTCGAATATTTCCCCAGCTTTTGCATAGCAAAAAAAGGATTTGTCCGTTTGCCCTATTTCTTCATAATGGCGGCCAAGAAGATACCAGCCCATTTTGTTGTCGGGATGCTCTTTAACAAAGCGTTTCAAATATTCAGGGTCTTGGTCCATGTCATCACTCCTCCATTACCTATGTTATCGGAACGAGGAACACGCTTTTCCACCTTTCTATAGAAAAAAACCCCATGATTCGTGCTCATGGGGGTGATAATGATTTTGAATGAGCGCGCAGGCCTTATTTAAAAGGAGTATCCGCCACTTTAATTGAATCGGTAGGACAACCATCTTGAGCATCCTGCAAATCATCATGCAGTTCTTCAGGTATTGCGGTTATGCCTTGATTACCGTCTCCACCATAAATAACTTCTGCAAGACCATCGTCGTCGTAATCATAAATATCTGGCGCCGTTGCTCCGCATGCCCCGCAAGCAATACAAGTTTCCTTATCAACCCAACTATATTTAGCCATATATTTGCCTCCTAATGGTGATCTCACTTTAAACTATAATACAAAGAACCTCAAAGTTCAATTTTTCTTGTGATTTAACGGATCCTTTTGCAGTGAGGTTCCTCTAAGTTTATGATTACGAATCAGCGTTGATGGATCGTCCCCCAGCATTCCAGCTGTGAGGATCGCATTTTCTCCGAATTTATCACGGATCCGGTCCATTGCTTCATTTAATTGCTCTTTTTTGGGCTGTTGCTCGTAATCAAACAAGTCAAGTTGGATCGCTGAATCACTCTTCGCCTGTAGGTTTGTGAGGGTTATGCCCAGAAGTCGAACCGGTTTGTCCGGTGGCCAATGCTTAGTAAACAGCTTGCATGCTTCCCGATAGATTTCATCAAAGCTCTCCGTTGGAGCAGGTATTGTACAAGCCCTGGTTATGGTTTTCATCAAGGGGTCCCGTATAGTTATTTGTATGGTTGATGCAACTAAACCTTGACGCCTCATGCGTCTTGCCGTCTGGTCAGCTAGATTAAGAAACACCCGGCGAATATCTTGGAGATTAATAAAGTCAGCCGGCAGTGTTGTTGTATGACCCACAGATTTGCTAGCCTCGCTCACCGGATTAACTGGAGAATCGTCCATGCCGTGTGCAGCTTGCTTTAACCATAACCCAAGTTGCCCAAATTCCTTAACCAAGAACGTCTCTTCCGCTTTAGCAAGTTCACCGATTGTACGAATTCCTACTCTGTTGAGCTTCTCGGCTGTCTTCCCTCCTACACCATAAAGAGTATCGCAGGGCTTACCCCACAACACCGTGGGGACATCACGAAGCCGCAGAACGGTCAATCCATTAGGCTTCTGCATATCAGAAGCGATCTTTGCTAACAGCTTATTAGGTGCAACACCAATTGAACAGGGTAATTGCAGCTCATCCCGAATTCGCTGCTGTAGGTTATTAGCAATCTCCATAGGTGTTCCAAAGGTTTTTGAGCCTGTTATATCCATAAAGCACTCATCAATGGATACCGCTTCTAGCAGAGGAGAATAACTTCCGGCGATCGTGATGAAATTCTGAGAAAACTCACGGTACAAGTGAAAATTTGGCTGGATAATGATTAGATCCGGGCATAACTTTAAGGCTTGACCTACTAGCATTCCGGTTTTCACTCCACAGCCTCTTGCTTTATAGGAGGACGTAACAATAATCCCTCTGCGCAGCTCCACACTACCTGCAACCGCAATGGCTTTGCCCTTGTAGAGCTCAGGATTAACGGCTTCATGCACGGAACAGTAAAAAGCATTCATATCAATATGCAGGATAACTCTACCCTGCTTTGGATAATAATCGGCGTTCGTCTTTATCATTGCATACACGCTTTCTGCCTCAGGTGAGAATAAAGCTGCGACCAATCTTTGTTTCACACCACCGAGCAAGTCTTAAGTGACTACAGCATACATGGATCGGGAAATACGGTCAAGAAATGCCTGTACCCCATTGTTTGAGAGTCCCCAAAAATAGGGTATCCTTCGTACAGGTATGCTATAATAAAGCAATTATTCATTTCTAAATTTCTGAACAGGGGGAAACAACGCATGGCTGAGATGATTTCAATCTTTGATACGACATTACGGGACGGAACTCAGGGAGAAGGAATCAGTCTGTCCGCTGAAGATAAAGTGAAAATTGCCCTAAAGCTTGATGCTTTAGGCGTTCATTATATTGAAGGCGGCAACCCGGGAAGCAACAGCAAGGACATCGAGTTCTTTAACCGAGTCAAGCAATTGCACCTAAATGCGAAAATCACAGCCTTCGGAAGCACGAGGCGCAAGGATTCCGCCGCAGAAAATGACTTGAGCTTAAACCGAATCATCGCTGCAGGCGTTCCTGCCGCCAGCCTCGTCGGTAAGTCGTGGGATTTCCATGTTCATACTGCTTTGCAAACCACGCTGGATGAGAACCTGGCCATGATCTCCGATTCCATTCGGTACCTTAAGCGTAACGGATTAGAAGTCTGCTTTGACGCAGAGCATTTCTTCGACGGTTACAGAAACAACCCTGCATACGCGCTTGCCGTTCTGCGAAAAGCGGAGGAAGCCGGAGCAGATTGGATTGTTCTATGCGACACAAATGGGGGTGCACTGCCGGGAGATATCCGTGATGTTGTCACACAGATGAAATCTCAGCTTGGAGTATCCATTGGTATCCATACGCATAATGATTGTGAATTAGCTGTAGCGAATGCTCTTTCAGCGATTGACGCGGGAGCCCGCATGGTTCAAGGGACAATAAACGGCTACGGTGAGCGTTGCGGGAATGCCAACCTTTGCTCGATCATCCCGAATCTTCAAATCAAGCTCGGCTATGACTGTATCACCGATACACAACTTCGGAGCCTGACAAGCACTGCGCGTTTTGTCAGCGAGATTGCCAATGTCCATATGCCGGTCAGTCAGCCCTATGTGGGGAATGCAGCATTCGCTCATAAAGGCGGTATTCATGTCTCCGCCATTCTGAAAGACTCAAAAACCTACGAACACATTTCTCCTGAGCTAATTGGCAACAAACAACGGGTTCTGGTCTCAGAGCTTGCAGGTCAAAGCAACCTGATGTTTAAAGCACAGGAGCTTGGGCTAAGTCTGGATTTGGACAATTCCTCAACTAGAGAAGTCATCGATCAGATTAAAGATATGGAACATCATGGCTATCTATTTGAAGGGGCCGATGCCTCGCTAGAATTGCTCTTGCGTAAAGCTGAGGGCAAGGTAGAGGAGGTTTTTACTATAGACTCCTTTAAGCTGCTTGTGGAGAAGGTCGGCCAACACCCGATCGCTTCCGAAGCGATCATTAAATTAAAGGTTCATGGCGAGGCTGTATATACTGCTGCAGAAGGCAATGGACCGGTTAACGCCCTAGATAATGCGCTGCGTAAAGCACTCGTTAAATACTATCCTGAGCTTCGTGACATGCATTTATCTGATTACAAGGTTCGTGTCATTAATGAAAAAGATGCAACTGCAGCAAAGGTACGCGTCTTAGTTGAATCAAGCGATATCTCGAACTCATGGAGCACAGTTGGGGTCTCCGAGAATATTATTGAAGCGAGCTGGCAGGCGCTGATTGATAGTATCCGCTATGTACTTATTGGCAAATCCCATACCTCAATTATGCCTAAGGATTCGAAAGAGCGAATTGGGATCATTAACTTATAAGCATGAACCCCTCTAAATCTATTCTTGACTGATGAGAGAATTAGGTTATCTGAGTCCAGGAAGCCCGATGTACGCTCTATAGGTGGCAATAACGAACAACGGACCTCGAAAAAAGATGCGCCACCGGAGGTACCCTATGCTTGTAGTAAGGTTAGGCAGCATGAATGGAGTTATAACACCTGAATGCTTATTGACTAACGGGAAAACCTCCCGGTAAATCCTGTAGGGGACCCCTGATTCCTTTATTTAACAGGAAAACATCCCGTTATTTTAAGTGATTTTGCCCAACAGGCTAGAAAATCTCCGATTTAACGGGAGGAATTCCTGTTAGCTTACTCTAGAGTGGTGCTCGCACCTGATTAACGGGAGGAATTCCTGTTAGTTCAACTCTTCAAATGGTAAGAAACTTATAAATATTTGATACAGTGATATAAAAAGGAAAGATAAGGGTTTTCCCTTATCCTTCCTTTTTATTGCGCTTTTGTTTATCGATAATTATTCTCAATATGAGTTTACACGTTAGGCGGAAAGGCTTCTGGTTTCTCTGTTGCTATAAAAGTCCTTCAACCACCGCTTGTCCAAGTACTCTACTTCAATAAGCTTTGTATTGTGAGAAGCTCCAATTATTCGGTTTCAGCATTATCCTCGATTAGTTTGTTCACCCTCTGCTCCCATTCCTTGGCATCCAGCGTATGGATAACCTCCACAATACTACCGTTGCGATCAATCAGAAAGCTAGTTGGGATGCCATAAATCCGGTACATCACAGCTACTTCTCCTTTCACATCCAGCAGCACGGGAAATGAAAAGGAGTATCGTTTAGCAAAAGCCTCCACATCCCGTATGCGATCCTCTGCTGTTACGTTAACTGCGTACACATCAATCTGGTTTTTATACTTGTTATGGAGAAGACTTAGTAGTGGTGCCTCTTCTTTGCAAGGACCACACCAAGACGCCCAGAAAGTCAGTAGGAGAGGTTTTTCTCTTTTAGCGTCTACATTGTACACCTTCCCATCTAATGACTTTAATGAAAAGGGAGGTGCAAGTGAACCAGCTCGTGGAGCGACCTTACTCTCACCTAAATTAGTCTCGCCTTTATTTAACATGTCTTGTTTCGCTGCTAAAGCAAGAGCAGCCCGTTTGTCATCCTTACTATTCATTACAACCCATATTAATAAAACAGCTGCAAAAACCACAATCCCCGTTCTCCACTTCATCACACGACACTCCTTAAACTCTACAATTTATGCTTTATTCTATGAAACTGGGTTTAACAATAGGTCTACCCTATTATTCCCCAAATTAAAGTAAAGAAAAACTTGACCGTGTAGGAAAACGGTGCTAAACGACAAATAGTACCACATTGCAAACAACTATCGTATCCCGTAACACAGTCACAGAGGCTATTTTCCAACTAACATTGCCTTTTGAACTCTCGTTGCCCATTTGTAGAGCAGCAATGACTCTGTAACGGAAGTGAGGGACGTTATTTGGTCAAAATGTCGAGTTTTGAAATTCTAACGGAACCATAGGCGCTTATTTGCCCCAAAAGAGGGTTAATAACTGCCTAAAGGCTTAA
>JACMJI010000361.1 GCA_014380705.1 Gorillibacterium sp.
CGATTGGTGCTTTTGCATCTCAGTGAATTAGTTACTAAAGTTTGCTTGCTGAGAAATGAATATAGTAGAACAAATGTTATTTCCCCAGTTCCTCCCTTCTACTGGATAACTCATGTAAAATTATACATTTAGGGTAGCGACTCAATGAATAACAATATTTGGTGTTTAATGCTATTTTTTAGTTGTATTTGAGATTCGTATGGAGTAAGTTCTTATTTAATAGAACGAAAAGTACCCACCTCTAGATTGCTTTGAGGCGGGTGCTTTTTTACTAGATCAATGTATATATTTGGTTTATTCTGATTCCACATCGGTAAACGCAGGGCGCCAGAAGCAGAGGCTTCTGTGAAGGAAGCGCCAAATCCATCTATTTCCTGAAAGCGATATCACTGGAGTTCACATTTGACATCCATACCTTTACGTTTCCGGTCTTTCTCTCCAATCCAATCCAATCCCTCCTGAAGGCATTGTGATTTCATAGCTTCATTTTGAAGGTATACGTTGTCAAAGAAAAGAGTGGGTTTCGGATTTTTATAACACTTTTTGGATATTTTGTCTGTACTAACTTACAATTACAATCTCTTTTCTGCCTCTGTGCTTTCATTCTTTAAAAAGAAAAAGGCAAATCCATCTGCATATGGACTTGCCTTCATCAATCTTGCTATAGGTTATCGTTGTAATTTAATGAGTTTCCACAAACTGAATCTTTAATCCATCAGGGTCCAAAACATAGAAAAACTTGATGTGCTTATTGGGTTGAAAGGGACCACTATGTATAGCCAGTCCTTTCTCTTCGGCAAATTTCATCATCTCATCGACTGACTCTACTAGAAAGCCTAAGGAAATATCTTGTCCTAGATTGACCTCCTGATTTTCTTTATAGGATACGAGCTCAACCTGTGTTTCTCCATCCCCTAAAAAGGCAATCTCAACCCCTGGCCTTGATTCAAGCCTTCGCGTCAATCGAAGTCCAACAATCTCTTGATAGAAGGCTAAAGATACCTCCATATTACTAACCCTTATTGTACTCCAACAAAATTTCATCGCGTTATCCTCCTTATCATTTAAATTGGGAGAGCTTTAATTTTAATTTTACAGTGTTCGTAACTCCGACTATTGGCTGGGAACACGGCCGTTCATGCGGACATGATCATGTGGCATCCTGAAGAAACTGCCGAAAGCGCAGCTCTCCAGCTGATCAATATGTTGTTCTCAGTCCCACAGATTTCCGTACGCCTAGATCGGTTGCCGGAATGGCACTCTGCTTTATCTTCCATTCCCGCGTAGACCGCTATCTTGCAAATCATTTTTCTTATAATGAATGTAATAATAAACAGGCAACCCAATTAAAGTGATGCCTATCGCCAGCATCGAATCTCCAAATTCATTGACTAGTGTTGTAAGAACAACGAATAGAGAGCCGATGATTGCCACCAAGGGTACAACCGGATATAGAGGTACCTTGTAGGAGCTATAATTTGGTTCTCTCCTACGCATTACGAATACGGCAACAAAGGACAGAATATAGAAGAGATAGACAGCAAAAATCGCCATATTCGACAAATAATCCGGATCACTAAAAATCATAACGATGATCGCCAGCGACACTTCAAAGCACATGGCAACAACGGGTACACCAGACTTGCCTGATACTTTAGATAACCATTTGGAGAAAGGCAATTGTTTGCGAGACGCCATAGCGTATGCGATCCGTGGAAAAGCAAGAATTTTACCGTTAAGGCAGCCGAAGATCGAGATAAGGATCCCAATCGTGACCAGCTTGCCACCCATATTGCCGAGCAGCCTCGTAGCAGCAGTTCCTGCTGCTTTGGTACCCAAGGTAACGATTTCCGGTGCTGGAAGCACGTGAAGCATGGCTATGTTAATGATGACATAAGCTGCTGTGACGATCGAAAGCCCGCCGATGATTGCGATAGGTAAATGCTTGGCAGGATTTTTCATTTCTCCGGCTACAAAGCCGACCAACATCCAGCCATCATAGGCAAACAGCGTCGCTAGCATTGCTGCACCCATTCCTAGATGCTCGGTAACTCCGCTTCCAACGGAAAGCACCTGCTCATTGCCCTTCCATAATCCAAAAACAATAATCAGCAGGATGGGCACAAACTTACAAACGGTGGTGATGACTTGAATGGAACCGCCGTATTTGGTACCAAAGCCATTCATAATGCTTAGAAAAAGAAGTGTGATGATCCCTAGACCCAGATTCCATGAGCTGGGAAGTGAGAACAAGTCGCGCGGGCGAAGGGACATCCGGCTGCTCAGCGGGCCTTGCGCCGGCGGCAAAGACAATATCTC
>JACMJI010000362.1 GCA_014380705.1 Gorillibacterium sp.
GGGAGTCTTCGAAGAGGAATCACCACTGCTAACGGAGCTATCTGAATTTTTGGAGCGTCTAAAAATTGAACCTGAACGGTTAACCGTCATTGGAGGTGCAATCTTCTTGTCGGATACCGTCGGTGCGCGATACTTACTCTGTGGCTTGTAATTATCCTTACTTGAGTAACCGCGGTAGTTGCCTGTCGATCCACCTTTATCAAACATATTACCAATAACACTAGCCACTAAATAGCCTTGAAGAAAACTTGAACTGTAGTTTTTTCGAACATATTCCTTTGAGTCAACCTCAACCAATGTGTCTGCCTTGTTATCAGCGGCTTGCTCAAGGTGAATAATTTCGTTCGAATACACAAGAAACATTCGTTCCGTACTCTCAGCGCTTTGCTGATCGGGCTTACGCTTTTCACTAAGCGCTAAAGCTACTTCGGGTATAGATTGATTTGCAGCGCGATAAACATAAGAAGTCTCGTTGCCGGACCCATTAACGGACTCTAAAGGATATTGCTCCTTGACGGTATCCGTTATACCACAGGCCGTAAGGAGCGGAATAATTAAGCTCAGCAGAAGCAAATGCTTTAAACCATGTTGCCACCATTTTTTCAAATTCATTGATCGATCCTCCTATTTACCACGGACCACACAGACATCACCAGGCAGAACAGGCTCTCCTTCAAACATCATAAAGCGTCCGTCTTGCCATTCGATCCGCAGGTGCCTCATATCATCAGACTGATACAGCCAGACGCTTTGTTCGCCTCCCTGCATGTAGGGTGTTTTTCCGCTTGTTGTTATGAATCCTATAAACTGCTCCTCAAGATGATAAGTATGGTCATCTAACTCGAGAATGGTTGGGACCTCATCAAGGGATTCAAGTCTACCGTCAATTACTTCATAGAGGACAAATACCGTTTTTTCTCGGTCTTCGATTCCTAAATAGCGAATCGTTGACCCATCCTGAAGCGTAAGCACAACGGCATTCCGACTCTGATTTTGCGTCCTTCCAGTAACCTGATAAGTAACCATTGACACTTCACATATATCACCAGCAGTTAAGGTTAGAATGTTTTTTTCCACTATGACGGGTTTTTCTGGAGTCAAGATTCTCTTCAATCTTTTAAATAGGCTCAGGATGTTCACTCCTTGTCATCAGGTTTAAATGGCTCCAATAATTAAAGCTCCAGCGATATGAAGGGAACCTGCAAAAAGAGCATACCCAATCTTGCCTTCGTGTATCCCTTTCTCCAAATGAAATTGGGCGGCCAATGCTAGCAACTTCTCGGCAATCCATTCCAGAACCAACAGCAAAACAAAGGAGATAAGAGATATGACTAATGCTTCCAACATGTCATCCGATTTATTAATCGAATGAGCCAAAATTAACCCTTGAGCAAACAGTTTCATGATAAACCGAGTGGTTACAGCAAGGTTTCCTTTTTTTATTTCTAGAAGATCATTGTACTTTGTAAAGAGTGAGTCCAAATACATAATAACAACCAACAAAACAGCTCCTGCACCGGTCCATACCGGAATACGCATTAAATCGACCCAATTCATTCTCAATTCCTCCACTTTCTTCGTTTAAAATAAATTCACTTTCAGCTCTGAGATTCGTTAGAATAGCTCAACACAGTAATACGTAAATCAATTGAAGTGGTTGCAATTTTGTCCTAAGATCACATTTTCGGTCATAGTCATAACCAAGAAATCATGTTGATTTCCAACAAACTCTAAATAAGGTTAGAATATAATTATAAAGAACTTTCACTAAAGAGGGGATTAATCTGGCTCAACTCATTAAAAGTGAAGGATTGCCGTCACCGCCACAGCATAGGAAGTTAACGGGTTTTCGCTTGTTCGAAAGAATTATTATCATGATCCTTGGTTCGGCATTATTCTCTGTAGGGTTGGAGATTTTTCTCATCCCC
>JACMJI010000363.1 GCA_014380705.1 Gorillibacterium sp.
CTGCAACGGCTAGACGGATATTGTGCGCCCGGCTGTCATTGTGAACATTGAAATAGGTAGCGTAATGAGCGATCGCTTTGTGGGTAATTTCCGTCAGCAGCTCCGTGTCCACCTTTGGATAAATTACCTTGGTTTCGGCTTGAATGGTCAAGGGCCCCGTCTGGAGAACATAGCCCAGCATTTGTTCCATAAGCAGCTTTTGGTCTAATTGCTTCCCATTTTGTCCCGGTGTATATTTACCTGGACCTAACCAAATTGCGTTCTGCGGAGCAGTATAAACCAGCTTCCCTGCACGATCGACCCATTTCTGAATAGCCGCAATATCCGGCGTCATCCACACCGGTAAGGCTAATTCCGAACGGGGAATAATGAAAGCCTGATCATGGACCACTAGTGTAAGGGGGTCCGGTATTCCAGTGGGCTCCAGAAGCAGCAGTCCGACCAGAAGGAGCTTAAGCAAGCCGTTCACCTCCGGGGTCCTTGCAGCTCCGCAGATTCCAGGATCCACGGGAGCCCGGGAGCACCTTTGCCGAAGTGCAGCCGGATATGCAACGTCATCTTCTCATTATCTCGAAAGGCCGTTGCCGTTACCGTGGCATCTGCTGTCAGCGGATTATCTTCACCACTGTCGATAAGCTGGATGGCAGTTGTGCGGATGCCATCTAGCTGAGTCAGTCTACAATGATCCGCACAAGAGGCTGCCCTCTGACGGTTATCAAACAAGACAGCAAGAATCTCTGGGTCCTGTTGTCTGAACGCGATAAGGAATAGCTCGGCTAGTTGAGACAGCGGCAAGCGCCGGACATAGGGCAGCAGTTCACCAGCCGCTTTGTGGATCATCACCTCGTGATCGGGGTCCTGATTGCCGGTCCTGTGGGTGATACTGCCCAGAAAATGAATACAAAAATGTCCGTTAAAACCATTATCCGGGATACCGTCTCCCCCATGAGGCATCCCATGCATGGAGGCGGCAAAGACCTCCGAATCTTTTTTTACCAGAATGGCTCTGCGCTTCCAGCTCCACTTCCCGTCGTAGATAGCCTTCATCGTACTGGTATCCTGCTTGGATAGCGGCTGAACATCCGCATGACTGCTGCCTGCCCGCCGCTCAACCCGGAATTGCTGTCCCGTTGTAAGGTCGATCACAGAGAACTTGGAATGGAGAGGAAGAATGACCTTAGCCTCTTGCCAGGTGATAAGCTTGCCATAGTGCTTATTCCTCAGCGCTTCAATACTGGTATTTAACTTTTTCTTTGTGCTAACGGGCAGACGCTGGATAGCTTTTGTGGCAGGGTCATAAAGATTGAGCCTCTCGTCTATGTCATACGTTTTATGTGCTGTGCGAAGGTAGATATCTGTCACAGGCGGACTGGCGGGATACGGGTCCTTAGGTGTTAACCAACTCCGCTTCAAGCCCTTCGGTAGAGGCATGGCAGATTCATAGCTGGCGTTTGGCGAAGCCTTCACAATCAGCATATACTCCTGCCTGTCATCATCTGAAAAGGCCTGCGCTGTCCCACTTGCCAGCAGCAAAACCGTGTACAGCATCAATACCATCATTCGGTGCATCGCGCATTCTTCCTTTCCTGCTGGTATGACCGCTTTTTGGATAATTGAATTTGAATACCCTATATACTTTTTCTTGCGGAAGCCAAATTTATGCAAAACATAAGGATTGTTGATTTAGGGAATTTGATTTATGAAACAGAAGAACAAGGCTAATGACCGTTTATTGGTCAATAGCCTTGTTTGCTTTGCAGGTATGTACGAATGATAAGGAGCGCCTTTGTTTCTTCTACTTCTTTACAATGGGAACACAGAGGTGAGCTTCAAATCTCTCATCGCTTGGTCCTGATTTGTGGGACTCTGGCGACAGCTATCATTGGCATTCTCGTTTGGAAAGAACTTATTAATTTAACATCCGTTTTTGGAATAGTAGAATAAAGAATTCAGATAGTAAAAAGGCTGTAATCCCTTGTGGGGAAAACAGCCTTTTCTCTACTGTCTCAGTTATTGCTCCTTTTTAATCACTGGCACATAGATGTCCATAACTGTATCGGGCCGGAAGTGACAACGCTCATCATAAAATTCAAAGTCTAACCTCGTCTCGTCATACTTATAGCCGCTATCTTTGAACCATTCCTGAAAGATATGTTTCCATGTTTGTCTTATTGCATTTGGGAAATCCTCCTGGTTCGTTTTGCCGTTCTTGCCACCGACTGTTACATCCACAAATTCCGATTTCCCCATGCTTAGGGGGACTCAGTTGGTCATATAACTTACATTCCCAACCGTTAATATCAAAATTGTTCCAGAAAGCGGCAATATCTTTAGTAAAGCTTCCATCTGTAATGTTCGTTTTTATTCCATAACCAGCAACTTTGAAAGATGGTTTTGAGATAATTGTAGGAACCATACAACAGCCTTTGAGAGAGAGTTAAGTGTCGTCGACATTTTTTCATTGATTCTGTCGAACTAAAGCAGTAAAATAGAAAAAAATAAATCGTGTCATTATTTATGACATGGATTGTTAGGTTAAAGGGTGGAGGCGGAGCAAATGTTTGATTGGTTAGGTTGGAGAGCAGGGTTGCCATTATGGTGGTCTTATCGATTGAATCGAAGGCTGAAAACGGATGTGGAAGAGATCTTCGAGGGCATCGCCGAAACTCGTAAAGAGCTTTTGATGCGGTGGGCAGAAGAATATTGGTCCCACTTGGATAAGCTTGAGGTACCCTTAAGGGAGGCCGGACTTTTAGAGAGTGGCGGTACAAACCAAGCAAGGATTTCTTCGTATCTGGAGGAAGCTCGGGCGCACGGTACAGACTTCTCCGAGATTTTCATTCTAAATGAACAGCTGAAGGTCACTCATTCTACATATCCGCCTCACTTGGGGAAGAATTACTCAATTAACTCAGAGCTTGCCTCTGGGCTTGGAACCGCGAAATCCGGCAATAAATGTTTTTACGGACCATATATTGATCCGATTACTTTGGAGATTGGGCCAAGCACCTCCGCTTTTCACGATGCGGTAACCCTTATGTACTTGCTCCCGCTTATGGAGGGTGGGTTATTCCGTGGAGTTTTGTGCGGACGGGTTCCGAATGATGTCGTGAGTGACTTAATACAACGGGAGTCGGGTCATGTGTATCCGGACTCTGGGGATAATTATATTTTTATGGCCAAGCCGATCGTAAGTAAGCATATTGCGCCAGGTACTGCACTCTCCAGAAGCCGGTTTGAGGATTTGACCTTTACCCATGGGGATAATCTCAAGGATGGTGTAAGGACGAGCTATGGCATAGTAAGTGTAAAAAATCATACAGAGCTGGAGCTGGTGTTTAATGATCCAGCAACCGGTGAGCTTCATCCCGGGGTAGCCAATACGATTGCCAAGGGGGATAATTTATTCGTTGAGTTCCCGGGGTATTCCGATTATCGGCATATTCCTGTTATCGGCAAGGGTGTTACATTCCAGTTGCCTTATTGTCCAGATGTATGGGGGATGATGTGTGAGGGTGATTTAGAGGAAGTGTACCGAATCCGGGGGCTGAATTGGAATCTAACAAAGATGCTTACCTTGTTCGCAATAGGATTTATTCTACTAAACAGTTCACTGTATATAGTAGGTCCCCGCTTAATTCCGGGGTTGCCAGGTGCGCTACTGGGTGGATTTGTGAATTTGTTGTACGCATGGGTAAGTATCTCTCTGTTAAATCATAAGTTGAGTAGGCCAGTAGTCGCTTCTATGGACAAGCTGAACCGGTTTATCCGCATCAATGCGGAAGGGGAGGGTGACCTGACCCAGCGATTAGCAATCCAGGATTTCCCTAATGATGAGACACGAGAGATGGCCAAGTGGATTAACAATATGATCGATTCCTTGGAGGGGATTATGCTTCGAGTGAAGCATGTAGCTGGGGATGTACAGATGAGCCAGCAGAAGCTGCAGGTATTTACGGAGACAACAGAAGACTCAACAGTTGCAGTTAGTGGCAAAATCCACGATATGGTCAGGGGACTGCGGCATCAGCTAAAGGATATTGACGTCGCTAAGGATGTCTCCCGCCATATGAGTGTTACGTTACGGGAGTTGGAGGAGAAGGCCTCAGGCCAAATTGCCGTGGCCCACCATGAAGTCGAGCGAATCGGGGACAAGATGAAGGATATTCAAGGGAAGGTGGAGGAAACCAATCAGGTCATTCGCACCTTTCTAGATACAACAGTGGAGATCGGCAGTCTGCTAAAGGGGATTGAGCAAATATCGACTCAGACTAATCTGCTAGCACTTAATGCTTCTATAGAAGCAGCGCGAGTAGGGGAGCAAGGGCGAGGTTTTGCTGTAGTCGCTGGTGAAATTCGCAAGCTTGCGGAGTCGACGAAAATATCCACTGCGCAAATTAATAAAACGCTGCTGAGCGTTGAAGGTAAAGCAAAGGAAGCTTTCCAATCTATGGAGGAAGGCACATATGCCATACAAGAGGGGGCGGAGCTTGTGACCACGGCATCGGAGATCCTGAAGGAGGCGAATGCGGGCGACTCGATGAAAACGCAGGTGGTTGGGGAGATGGTTGCGCTCATGGAGAAGATTGCCGCCGTCAGTATTGAGAATCGAAGCATCTCTACAGAAGTAGAGAGCACGGTGAAGGATCTGCAGGAGAATATGCTTCAGGTCCAGACAACCTCCGGAAAGGTAGAAACCATTACTCAATCTCTTCTATTGCTAGTGAATCAATTCCATCTGACAGGTGGAAGAAGATAACGCACAGGAGGTTGTGTATTGTGGATTTGCCAAGCCAAGGCTCACCTCCACCAATAGCAAAAAAGACACCTAACGAGGTGTCTTTTTTGGCATATCAGACTTCCATGCCGCTTGGGCGGCACCACAGATGAATGAAAATGTTCGTTTTTTATTTTCAGGGCAGAAAGTATTAAATTTGGGGTACCCTTTCTCGCAGTTTACCGCGTTAGCAACGAATATGTACGACTTATCGACCAGAATTGTTCATTTTACCGCATTAGCGAGAAATCTGTATGATTTATCGACCAGAATTGTCCATTTTACCGC
>JACMJI010000364.1 GCA_014380705.1 Gorillibacterium sp.
CAGCTGGCGGGTTGCCAGAGGGCACCATCATGCAAATCCCTGTTCCAACATCCGGAGAAGCATTGGCAAGTGTGCTATCCAATTACAGCACGATCGGACTGTTGGTTCTCGTACTCGCATTTATGTCTACGGTCTCTGGTGAAAGGCAGCGAGGCATAACGGGCTTAATTATGGCAAAACCGGTTACCGTGTTTGCTTACCTTTCTTCCAAATGGGTAGCATCACTGCTGCTATCATGGGGCTCTCTACTGATTGGTTTTGCTGGGGGTTGGTATTACACTGTTCTTTTACTTGGTAAAGTCGATGCTGTAAGCGCGCTGAAGGCCCTTCTCGTTTATGGGGTATGGGTCACTGTTGTTATGACTCTTATCCTATTGATGAGCTCCTGGCTGGCTGGAGGAGCCGCTGCAGCCGCTATAACACTGCTTGTTACAGCGTTGTTGTCCATACTCACCAGTCTGCTTGGTAAGTGGATGTACTGGAGTCCTGCGCGCTTATCTTCTCATGCGAGTGAAATGCTCTTGAAGGGGAAGACACTGGAGAATTTTGATATCAGTCTATTGGCGAGCGGGCTCGCCATCGGTATTCTCCTTACTTGTGCTGTTCAACTATTCACCAAAAGCTCCACTCGTATGCAATAATAGTGATCCTACGAAAGAATGGAGCGTAATCGTTACTTTCTTCTAATCGGAGGATGCCATTTCAAGAGTGCCTGAAGCCAACTTGAAATTCTTTAACAGCTTTGATTTCTGGGCTGACTGAGGCGAAACCATTCGGTTTCGCCTATTTAATATCTCTAATAAGAGGTCCATCAAATTTTTGCTTTGGTTAGAACCGTGACCCATCGCATTTGCATTCTTTTTTTCACTATGATAAACCTGAAGGATGAAGAATAGATTGCCGTCTTGACAGCAGAATGGGTGAGCAAATCTAGAAAACACACCACAAGTAAACGTGCTAAATGTTCATACGGATGCGCAAGATAACAACAGAGTGCCGATTGGTCAGCCGATTTTGGTGGCCAGAGGACAAACTACAATGAAAGATACTGCTGAGGAAGTAACCGTTAGCTTATAGCAGATGATGGGCAACCTAATTAACGATGCTGAACCAATGATGCTGAACCAGGTCCATTTCAGGGAGCCTATCGTTTTAAATGGTCCTAAACAATAGGAAATGATGAATAAATCAGCCATTTTTCCTTTGGCATTTCCCAGGCAACCGCATAAATCGCCCAATTCTTAAGAAAATCGACAGTTGAAACTGCGTGTTAAAGCCTTCATTTCCGACAATACTTGCTCAAACGTTATAAAATAACATTGTTGCTTGTCGCATTTCATGTTAAAACTAAGGAAAGTATAAAAAAAGAGAAAAAGAGGGCAGTGAATATGAAGCTCGAGTACAAAGATAAGCTCGTTATGATTGGCGATTCGATAACGGACTGCGGGCGAAGCCACCCGGTTGGGGAAGGTTTGTTTGATGCCATAGGTAAAAGCTACGTGTCACTGGTAGATGGTATGGTGGGTGCAGTCTATCCAGAGCTTAACCTACGTGTTGTGAATATGGGAACGAGTGGTAATACCGTTCGTGATCTAAAAAGCCGCTGGGAGACCGATGTTATCGCGCTTAAGCCTGACTGGCTTTCCATTTTGATTGGAATTAACGATGTCTGGAGACAGTTCGATACACCAAATATTCGGGAAAACCATGTCTATATTGACGAGTATGAGCAAACACTAAAGGAACTCGTTAGCAGGACCCGGCCTGAAGTAAAGGGTCTCGTACTAATGTCACCTTTCTATCTTGAGACGAACTTGTCTGACCCTATGCGTGCGACGATGGACCTATATGGGCAAGCCGTTAAACGTGTTGCGAATGCAAACGACTGTATATTTGTTAATATTCAAGCGGAGTTTGATGAATTCCTACTCCATGTTTACCCAGCTACATTAGCCTGGGATCGCGTTCATCCGAGCACGATCGGACATATGAGAATCGCTCGGGCTTTCCTGAATGCGGTTGAATTCTCTTGGGATGGGGCAGCACGGTAACAAAAGCAAAATAGCGTTTGTCAGGTGAAACTGTCGTAATCCTGCAGTAGTAAATTTACATCTGAATGATAAAGAAGAACTCGTTGCTGCCATAAGCAGAACGGGTTCTTTTCCTTGATTATTTCGTCTCGTCTCTGCGTTTATCGATTGCCTCGGACATCGTTTTGTCTGTTAAGTGAGCATAGATTTGTGTGGTATCCGGGGAAGCGTGCCCGAGCTGATCCTGGGTACGATAGAGATCATTTTGCAGGTAATAATCCGTTGCGAAGGAATGGCGGAGCTTATGAACGGTAAGATAAGGCTTGCCAAATCGCTTGGCATACTTAATCACCATCTCCTGAATGGCTCGCCTCGTCATTCGTTTACCGTCTTTTTGTCCGTTGGGTATGGTTAGGAAAAGTGCCTTTTCCTTTTTGGGCGGAAGATAGCCATGTTGTCTATGATCTAAATAGAGGGCGAGCGTATCAATCGCATCTTGACGGAAATAAACCGGCGTTTTGAAGGTATCATCATTCTTTCCCTTGCGGTAGACATAAGCTAATTTCTTCTTCAGATCGAGATCATCGACATTCAGGTTAACAATCTCGGAAACCCGCAATCCTGAATTAAGCACCAGGCTGATCATACAGGTGTCGCGTATTTTGTTGCGCTCATAGGCGATCAGGGCCTGCTTATTCGTCGCAACATCCACCTTGTAGCCATCCGCAACATAGGTAATAAACTGGGTAAGTTCGTTCTCCTGCAGAAGCTTGCCTTCAAGCTTAGCAGCGGTGTCCTTGGGCTTATGGGTCCGCTTAATCTCAACCTTGGCCATAATATTCCGCTTTAGCAAAGGATAAAAATCTTCATCCTCCGCGATTTGGCTTAAATAATGGAACAGCGACCGCAGGGAGGAAAGCTTGCGGGAAATGGTTGTTTTGGTATTGGCACCGTCTTTCTTGGTTGCGAGAAACATTCGGAAGCTGTCGATACTGTCCATATGCAGCTTTTCTAATGTCTGAATCGGGACTTCGGATATTTTATCCGCTTGCACAAGTCCTTCTGCCAACAGCCAGGAGAAAAAGGCTTCATAGTCACGAACATACTCCAGTAAGGAGGACGGAGAGAGATCTGGAAGCTTATAATTAATAAATTTTTCAACATACCAGGGCATGGATGGAATTCTTTTGTCCAATTCCTCTCGATCTTTGGCTTTGATTATATTCAATATGACACCTCATCGTAAATAATTTGCAACTTTATTGTAACCGAAAGCGTTAATGGATGAAAAGAAGGTCCTGTTCAAGGTACAATAAATAGTGAAACTAGGGTCCTTTCAAGGTACAATAAATAGAGAAACCAAGGTTGGAATTACTAATAAGAGGGGAAACGAAGATGAAACGGGGATCGCTTTTTATATTTTTTTTACTGTTGCTCTTATTATTTATCGGTGGAATAAGGTCAGATTGGTCCTTACAGCCGATCCGAAATTTAGCTAGTACATGGTTTGGACCGCTTCCGGATAAACGGGAGGTAGCTTCGCCAACCATCCCTCCAGAAGATGGACCCGCGACGACCGAAAAGGGACCCACGAGCTCGCCCATCTTTCAATCTACAGAGACGACCGTATCCCTAGCTGCAATCGGAGATGTTCTCATTCATGGTTCGATATGGAAGGATGCTGCTGTGGGGGATGGCTTTTATTTTGATCCTATGTTTCAAAAAGTTAAAGGTATGCTCATGGATGCCGACCTGACATTTGCCAATTCGGAGAGTATGGTGGGCGGGAAAGACTTGGGTTTGAGTGATTACCCGAGGTTTAACAGCCCCTTTGAGATAGCGGATACCCTTAAAAATAGCGGTATCGATGTCGTCTCCATGGCTAACAATCATACGATGGATGCCAACCAGGTAGGAATTCTCGAAGCCATTAGGCATTGGGACAGTTTAGGCGTTGTTTATACCGGAGCCAATAAAGATGAAGCGGACAAGGAACGCCTGCGGGTTATGGAAGTGGATGGCGTAAAAATAGCGTTTCTTGCCTATACTTATGGTACCAATGGGATCCCTGTGCCTGCCGATAAGCCCTACCTGGTTAATCTACTAGATGAATACAAGTTTGTAGCGGATATTCAACAAGCTAAAGAAAAAGCTGATGTCGTTGCAGTTAGCATGCACTTTGGTACGGAATATACGCAGGAGCCAACACCTGAGCAACAAACTTGGGCCCAACTCGCTGCAGATGCAGGCGCGGATCTTATCATCGGTCATCATCCTCATGTGCTTCAGCCCATCAAGTGGCTGGAGCGTAAATCTGGCGGACGAACGCTGGTTTTCTACTCCCTCGGCAATTTTCTTGCTGCTCAGGAGCAACAATACCCATGGAGACAAATCGGTGCGATTGCCAAAGTGGATATTACCAAGCGTGTTACAATAGAGGGTGTTTCTATTGACATTAGCAACATACGCATGCTGCCGACCTATATTAAATATCGAAATTGGCGGGATTTTGAAGTGCTCCCCTTGGATCAGGTGACAAATGATGTTTTGCCTGGTGCGGATCAGTTTCTAGTCGATACAGGGAAGCAGTTGAGTAGATATGAGACAGATGTATCGATTCTCTCATCGTCCTCTTGGTAGATTAGCAGGTGTAAGCATATAAACATGTAAACATGTAAACATATAAAACACCAAAAGACCTCCAGAGCATGCTCTTGAAGGTCTTTTGGTGTTTTATAAAGAAATTTTAGCTGCGGTTACGACCTGTGGAACGAAGGAGCAGACTGACAAGAAAAACAAGGACGATTGCACCGATCAATGCGGGAACAATGTAAAAGTCTCCAATGACCGGTCCAAATTTCCCAAGGATTACGTTGCCAAGCCATCCACCAATAAACCCGGCAATAATATTGCCAATAATACCTCCAGGAATATTCTTACCCATGATCATCC
>JACMJI010000365.1 GCA_014380705.1 Gorillibacterium sp.
AGAGGCGATACCAGGGGCATATGATCAATCCCAGCTCGTGTCATTCTATTATCAATCCAATGCACCTTTTGATTCATTCCGCGAAACCTGGTTCACGGGCATGAAAGATTTAGAGCGTATAGAAATACATAAAGAGGCTGTTGCGACTCTTGAGAAATTAGCTAAACGCGCAGATGCTGTCTACGAGAATATGCAGGAGACTGGGGGAATGCTTGAACAATCTCCACTCTTGAAAGAAGCACATACCCATTATTTGAAGAGCCTGAAGCTGTTTTCTCAAGAGGCCGGGAAGTTCATAACGGCTGATAAGAAGATAAACGGCAAGACGCTTAAGCGGGAACTTGATACCGACCCCGGCATACTTGAAGCCAAGCGCTTTGCTTTAATTGCCCAGAATGAATATTACAATTCAATTCTTAAATGGAATCTTAACATGACTCCAGAACTAAAGGACAATGAGTTAACGAAAAAAGAAGATCTTACAACGGTTGAATGGAATCAACTTAATCTTAACCAGAAGAATGTCTTTCTTACTAACATGATGCTCCTCCAGCCTCTATTCGCTAACTTTGCTCCTCAAGATTTAGCGGTTAAGGTCGATACCTTGCTTGATTCCAGCCAAGAAGGCAAAATAAAATTCAAACACATTAGCGAGGCCGTTAAAATTCTTGTAGCGACAGGCGCCATTAGTAATGGTGATTATCTTGCCATGGAGACGACTCGTTATGACAATGAGATCATTCCGCTCGTCCCTTCGTTGGTTCAACCCTAAATGAAGAATATCAAAAGCAACGCTAAAATAAAAGTGAAAACAAAAACGTTGCACACCCCAAAAATTTTTCGTTTGGACACTTAAGAACCGGCATGTTACATTATGAAACAACAAAACGATGATGGAAAAAAGCATTTCAATCTTCCTCAGAGAACCGATGATTGGTGTGAATCGGTGAAGCGACGAATGCAGAGCACTCCTGAGTTGCTGCGCTGAATCTTATGTAGGCACATGCCGGTGGGAAACCGTTACCTTTCCTTGTCTGACAATAATCAGACGATGAGGCCTTTCCGCGTGAGCGGTATGGCGAATAAGGGTGGCACCGCGAAGATAAGCTTTCGTCCCTTCATACGGAATCCGTATGAAGTACGAGAGCTTTTTACTATATCAGAATTTATTATTTTTTTGATCTAAGGAATTCTGATGTCGCATGTTATTGCTTTTTTCAACCATTATGAGGAGGGGTATTCTATGTTAAAGGTTTTAGTTTCAGATCCGATCAGTGATTTAGGTATTCAATTGCTTCACGACGCAGAGGACGTTCAGGTTGATAAGAAGACAGGGCTTAGTGAGGATGAGCTTGTTGCCATCATTGGTGATTACGATGCCTTGCTCGTACGCAGTCAAACAACGGTGACCCCAAGAATCATGGAGGCGGCTACCAAGCTTAAGGTAATCGGTCGTGCCGGAGTCGGAGTCGATAATATTCACCTAGAGACTGCTACACAAAAAGGGATTGTCGTTGTTAACGCACCAGATGGCAATACGATTGCTACCTGTGAACTCACCTTTGCTATGATTATGGCTACGGCTCGAATGATCCCCCAAGCATTCAAGAAAACGGTCGGTGGGGAGTGGGACAAAAAATCATTTGTAGGCGTGGAATTACGCTACAAGACACTCGGAATTATCGGAATGGGCCGAATTGGCAGCGAGGTGGCCAAAAGAGCTAAAGTATTTGGGATGGAAGTTCTTGGATATGACCCTTTTCTTACGGAAGAACGTGCCAAAGAATTAGGTGTCAAAGCAGCAACGGTTGATGAGATTGTAATGAATTCAGACTTTATTACGGTTCATACACCATTAACCAATGATACCCGGAACATTATTGATAAAGAGCAATTTGCTAAAATGAAAAAAGATGTACGCATTATTAATTGCGCTCGCGGTGGAATTATCAATGAAGAGGCTCTTCTAGCGGCTGTGAATGATGGGATCGTGGCAGGCGCAGCATTTGATGTATTTACCAAGGAACCTTTAGCTGCTGACCACCCTTTTCTTAAACATCCTAAGATCATTGTAACCCCCCATCTTGGGGCATCCACAGTAGAAGCTCAGGAGAATGTAGCGATTGATGTATCGGAGGAAGTGTTGCACATTCTCCGTCAAGAGCCTTATAAGAATGCAGTTAACATGCCTCCTGTACCCGCACAAGTTATGAATAAACTGCAGCCGTTTTTTGTATTAGGGGAAAAGCTCGGATTATTTGCAGCTAGAGTAGCTGAAGGTCCCGTTTCGGATATCATTATCACGTATTCCGGAGAGCTCATGGAGCTTGACACAAACCCTCTTACTCGTTACATTGTCAAAGGAGTATTCTCTGCACACATGGGTAATGAAGTGAACTTGGTTAACACCATGCATATTGCAAAATCACTTGGAGTCAATATCCTTGTTCAGAAGACAGCAGCCACATCAAATTATAAAAACTTAGTAAGTGTTACACTGAAGGCCAAGAATAGTGAAATTGCACTTGCTGGAACACTTCTTTCCGGTTTCGGGGAGCGGATCGTCAAAATCGGAGAATTCCCCGTTGATATTGCTCCAGAGGGAACCTTACTGCTCATCTCGCATAATGACAAACCAGGGATTATCGGTAAAGTTGGTACATTGCTTGGAAACCGCAATGTAAACATTGGATCCATGCAAGTAGGTCGGAAGGATATCGGCGGCTCTGCCATCATGCTATTAACCATTGACAAACAACCTACCAAGGAAGATTTAGATGAGTTGACAAAGGTAGATGAGATTGAAAAGGTTAAAGAACTGACATTATAAGACTTCGTTCCACGAGGAACAAGATTTACATGGTTCATTTGGCAAATAGAATTGTATTTCAGCAAATAATACGGGGCAAATGTCAAAACGGGACCGCTTGCGGTCCCGTTTTTGTCGTTCAATAATCAATCGTGATGTATTGAGAGAGGTATGGTTATCGAGAAGGTTGTGCCCATCCCTAGCTTGCTTTTAACTTGAATGACCCCTTTATGGGCCTCAATAATATTCTTAGCAATCGCTAGTCCTAAACCCGTCCCGCTTGAACTCCTTCTTTTCCTAGCCTTATCTGCTTTGTAGAACCGTTCGAATACAAAGGGCAAATCGTCGGCAGGGATGCCTTCTCCCTTATCCTCCACCTCTACAGTGACTGCTGGCGCCCCATTAAGCTCCGCTTTAAGGGAACGTATCCTAATGGAGCCTCCGGCTCTTGTGTGGCGTATTGCGTTGTCTAGAAGATTAGTCAACACCTGCTCCAAACGATCCTCATCGCCATGCTCGATATGAGTAAACGGGTCTGACAGCTCCACTTCGAGATCAATGCGTTGTTCTTTGCATAAAGCAGAGAACTTTCGTTGAACTCTTCTTATCAGCGGCTCTAAATCCATCTCTTTATAATAAAGCTTCATATAATCGGTTTCCATTCTTGCTAAATCGAGCAGATCACTTACAAGTCTACCCATACGAAGAGATTCTTCATTGATGATCTGAGCAAGCTCTCGGCGCTCCTCAGGGGTACCAGCAATGTCGTCCAGCAGTGCTTCGCTGTAGCCCTGAAGCATGGAAAGAGGCGTTCTCAGCTCGTGTGAGACATTTGCAACAAAGTCCTTGCGAAATTTCTCAGATCTTGTCTTCTCGGTCTCGTCGCGCAGTACAGCAACGGCGCCTCGCACCCCCCCAAATTCATAAAGCGGTGCAACAGCTACCGACCATACACTATTTAAAACCAGCAATTCCGAAGCCGTTTCTTTGCTCTTTTCTATTGCTGATTGGAATAAGGGTAGTAATGGACTAGGAATCAGCCTAGACTTATCCATCTGCCCCTGATCTTTAACGCTAGATTCAGCAAGGCCATCCTCCCAACCGAGTCCGGACCATTCTGCTAGTAGCTTTTCCCCTTGGGGGTTAAGGAAAATAACACTGCCATCCACATTAAATGAAAGAACCGCTTCACCCATGCTCCGAAGGACACTTCCAAGGTTGTCCTTCTCATTCTGCACCTCACGAATGGTTTCATCCAATTGATCGGCCATTTCATTAAAGGTGATGCCAAGCTGCCCGATCTCATCGTTAGAATCAACCTTTACACGTTGCTTATAATCCCCAGCGCGTATAAAACCAGCAGCTTTTTGCAGGTTGATCAACGGTCGATTAAGTCGAATAATAAGGAAAAATCCGAATATGGTTGTGAGCAAGAACCCCATTATGCTTACATAAGTAAAAACCTTCTTAACATAGAGCTGTGTATTCTCCATTGTTGTCATGGATTGGAAAAGGATAATGCTTTGAGAATCGGGTTCCTTTCCAGCCTCAGCAATGAACGGGAGAACAATGATCGAGTAACTTCCCTCTCCTTGAACCGAGGAATAATAATTCGTAATGACCTTCTTACCGCTATAGATCGCTTCCATCTGTTTCGTTGAAAATATCGAGTTGATCGGCGTTTGTTTACCACCTAGGGTCAAATTTGGTGTTTCCCCTATACTCTTGGCCACGTCAATGACCATCATTCCAGAATCCTCGGCAGTCAGTAAATCATTCGCTGCTTTAAGATAGTCCGGATTATCTATATTTGTCTTATACAAGGCAGCCAGGGTTTCTGCTTTGTGTTCTAGGCTGCCGGACTGATTCGGAAAACGCGTGTCGATATAGCGAAAAAGAAACAAGCCTAGGATGATCAGCACAACAGCCACTAGTGCGATAATCGTCATCCAAAGCTTGCCTACAATACTTCTAAACAAAAACATTACTTAGGTACCTCTAACTTGTATCCGACTCCCCAGACTGTTGTAATCATGGCTGCTGAATCAGGAGAAACCTTATTTAATTTTTCTCTTAGCCTTTTGATATGGGTGTCCACGGTGCGCAGGTCGCCAAAAAACTCATAATTCCAGACATCCTTAAGAAGCTCTTCTCGAGAAAATACCTTGTCCGGCGAGACAGAAAGGTAATGGAGCAATTCGTACTCCTTAGGCGTAAGTGCAATCTCCTGCCCCCCGGCCGTAACTCGATGTGCATCATGTTCGATTAGCAGGTGAGGGAACACGATATTATTACTTGAATTAGCCCCTTTAGACAAATACGCAGTAGCCGAAGAACGTCTGAGAATAGCTTTAACCCTATAAATAACTTCTCTTGGACTAAAAGGCTTCACGACATAATCATCGGTTCCCGCCTCAAAGCCTTGAACTCGGTTTGATTCCTCACCCTTTGCTGTAAGGATAATTACAGGTGTTGCTTTGAACTGTCTTAGTCTTGCACAAACCTCAAGACCATCGATACCTGGAAGCATCAAATCCAACAAGATTAGGTTATAATCGTTATCGATGGCTTTCTGCAGAGCTGTTTCGCCATCCTCTGCTTCGTCAATTTCGTATCCTTCCTTTTCCAGATACATACGAAGCAATCGGCGAATTCTCTCCTCATCATCTACGACTAGAATACTCTCTTTGTTCTCAGCCATATGGAATCCTCCTAATGCTTCGGGCTTCAACACCGCTAATAAATACAGGTCCATTGCCACATCTCTTTGGACAATTGGGAGCAAGTTGTATTCTCGGCGTTTGACTCCGTGTCATCTGCTGTCACGAATTATTCAAAACTAACCCCTATTATAGCGAATATTGGCGGATTCGTTAATCTTTTTTTGAACATATTGTGACTAAGCCTTTCCGTTAGAGGATTCTCCTGATTCAAGTGCAGCTCTCAGCAGCTCGTCCACCTCTTTTTTGGTGAGGGGACGGAACTGTCCACGCGCCAAATTGCCTAGATAAAGCGGACCAAATTGAATGCGTTTCAGCAGAATAACCGGAAAATTAACTGCTTCAAACATACGCCGGACCTGACGGTTACGGCCTTCGTAGATCGTAATGGTAATTACCGTTTCTTTTTTATCTGTTTTGATGTCGAAATAATCCACCTCTGCGGGAGCTGTTATGCCATCATCAAGTTGAATCCCCTTAGCAAGCTGTTCAAGAACATTGCCATGAGGTACTCCCTTGACTGTGGCCCTGTAAGTCCGCGGTACGTGGTGTCGAGGATGGGTTAACAGATTAGCGAAGTCACCATCGTTAGTTAAAATCAGCAAACCTTCCGTGTCATAATCCAATCTTCCCACAGGGTATACCCGCTCCTTGATTCCAGGCAGGTAATCCGCTACCACTTTTCTGCCCTTAGGATCGTGGACACTCGTGATAACTCCCTTTGGTTTATGTAAAACCAGGTAAATTTTATTTTCACCCTTAATTAAACGGCCATCCACTCTGATCACATCGTTGATCGGATCCACCTTCGCTCCGAGCTCAGATATAATGATGCCGTTAACTTCTACGCGTCCAGCAGCAATGTATTCTTCACTTTTGCGTCGTGAAGCTATGCCAGCTTGAGCCAATACTTTTTGTAGACGTTCCATTTTGTCTATTCACCTCATAATAATCATACCCATCTAGCGATAAAATCACAAGTAAAATAGCCCCACAAATTGGAGCAATGTAAACCTATCCGAATTTATTAATAATTTAGCGCTATTCTTCTCAAGCAAACATCAAATAACAGACAACCAATGAGGCGATAAACCCGACTGCATCACTGAATAACCCAACTTTAAGGGCATAACCAGCCTTACGAATGCCAACAGCTCCAAAATATACAGTTATTACATAGAGCGTTGTATCCGTACTTCCTTGGATCGTCGATGCAATTCTGCCAATAAGAGAATCCGGTCCAAATTCCCTGATTAAATCCGTTGTAAAGGCGAGTGAACCTGCCCCCGTTATCGGCCGAAGAATGGCAAGAGGCAGCACTTCACTTGGAATCCCTATTTGAGCAATAAGTGGCCTAATCAGCCCTATGAGTAGATCCATCGCACCAGAGGAACGAAAGACGCTGATCGCAACCATCATCCCAACAAGCGAGGGAATGATGGAAACCGCTGTCTGGAACCCATCTTTAGCTCCTTCAACAAACGATTCATAGACCGGTACTTTTCGCGAAGCAGCAAACAACGGAATGAAAACAATAATAACGGGAATCGCCCACGCCGAAATAGCCATTATGAACTTATACATGGGAGACCTCCTTTACATTGAAGCTTATGGGCGGTGTATTTTCTTCTCCGTTCGCTTTCGATACCAACGATCCGCTAGGATGGCCGCCGTCGTAGAAACTATGGTAGCCATAAGTGTAGTACCAATGATGTCTGCCGGACTGACCGATTTAAAGTTCATACGTATAGCAATTAATGTCGTTGGGATCAGAGTGATACTGCTTGTATTTAATGCCAGCAAGGTACACATAGCTGGGCTTGCCTTATCTTTATCTGGATTTAGCTTTTGAAGCTCCTGCATGGCCCTGATTCCCATAGGGGTAGCCGCATTGCCTAGCCCAAGTAGGTTTGCACTCATGTTGGACATAATATAGCCCACCGCAGGATGGTTCGCTGGTACTCCAGGAAACAGGAATCGTACGACGGGGCGGAGAAAACGCGATATGATCTTGAGCAGTCCGCCATCCTCTGCAATTCGCATAATACCCATCCAGAAGGTCAGGATGCTAACTAAACCTAGAGAAACCGTCACACCAGTCTCTGCACCACTAAACACAGCTTTAGTCACGGAGTCGATATTCCCCTGAAGTGCAGCAACAAGAAAACCTGCCACAATAAAGAATAGCCAGATAAAATTGACCATTCTGCTGCCCCCTTTTTTGCTCCTCGATCAATCCCAGCTAATTAGATTTATTAAGATGTTCTTAAGATTTGCCCTAAAACGCTGGTGAAAGCTAATGGTTAAACGATGCTGATCTTTATCATCAACGTGACTACTGGTTTTTTCTATTAGCTCTTGCTTAGGAAGCAGTTCTAAAGGAACGCTCCCAATTCGTTGCTGCCCCAAATAGAGGATAATCCTTCCCTTTTCACCAAGCCGAGCAGCAACTGAGCCAGGTGCAGTCATTCGAACTTCACGACGGAATAAAGCCTGCTCCGCTTCTGTAGCGGGGTAAGAATAAGTCTGCCGCGCTATAACCCTACCATCTAACTGTTCCCCTTTATTAATAGCCTGTCTAAGAGGATAATTCTTAAAGCCATAATCCAACATCCTCGAGTGGTCCGCCCAGTCGTTTCCATCATTAAGAGTAACAGCAACAAATTGCTGATGATCTCTTGTTGCTGAAGAGACGAGACAGCGGCGGGCTATTTTGGTAAAACCTGTCTTGACTCCATCGCTTCCAGGGTAGAGCACTAACATTTTATTTTTATTGGTCCATACACTATCCCAAGGTTGATCCTCACGAGTTACTTTCTTCGATTGTGTCTTCACGATTTCTTTAAAGATTGGGTTGTGAAGCGCATATGCCGTAAGCTTGGCCATATCGTTGGCGCTAGCATGATGTCCTGCAGCATCGAGACCATGTGGGTTAAGAAAATGGGAATGGTCCATCCCTAGTTGCTCTGCTTTTTGATTCATCAAGTAAACAAAGCCTTCCAATGAACCTCCAACATGCTCAGCAATGGCGGTAGCCGCATCATTTCCACTTCTCAGCATCAGACCATATAATAAATCATTTAAGCTGATCGTTTCCCCCAACTTCAGGTAAATGGATGAGCCTTCCTTACCAAACGCATTTTTACTAACCTTCACTTTATCGGATAGATTTCCTTGCTCAATGGCCACTATAGCGGTCATGATCTTCGTCAAGCTGGCAATCGGCAGGCTTCGGTCTCCTTGTTGGCTATAAACAATCCGTCCCGTGCTTACATCTATGAGTGCTGCACTTTGGGAAGACGTAAGGAGAGGAGTGGCTTTTTTTCGTGAAGATGAAGTTGGCTTCAAGAGGTAATCATTGGCTTTGGCGTGGACTGGTTCAGCGAATTTACTCCAGCCGCTAGTGAAAAAGGAAATTATAATGAAGAAAAGAACGAAGCGGCGCATGGTTTTTCCTCCCATGATTGTTTGTTTTAACTATATGCTCCTTTATGCAGGAACATGTCCTATCCTATCCGATAGAGAAAAAAAGTGACCAATCGAACCGACAAGGTCCAATGGTCACTCTTTGAAAGGAGACAAACGTTCATCAGAAAAATCATTCCTTACTTGGTGCTGTTTGTAGTTGAATCATCGGCTAACCCAGCTGTACCACAGACAGTGGCTTCAGTTACACCATTGGTAAAGGAATTATTTGCTGTCGATTTCCCAGAAGTGGAACTAACATAACCCGTACCTTTAGAACCCATGCCTGTTGAAGGAGTTGTAGAGCCAGAACCGGTGGAACCACTAGATGTAAATTGTCCTCCACCTGTGTTGGTTGTGCCGCCAGAACTCGCGCCTTGGGTCATTCCGATGTCGGTTGCACAGCTACCAGCTTGGCCCATCAGGCTTCCACCTGATTGACCCATTATGCTTCCTCTTGATTGACCCATCATGTTGCTGCCCCCTGACATGCCGCCAGCAGCACCTGATGTTGCACCTTGAAACAAGCTCTGAATGCGATCTACGACTTGAGGAGCAGAATCAATCAAACGCTCGAAGAGGTGTGTTTGGTTATCCAAAGGAACAATTTTGACACCCGTTTTACCAACGACTAGAAAAGCGATTGGTGTGATCGATACTCCACCTCCGCTTCCTCCACCAAAAGGTAGGGAAACCGCTGCTTTCTTGGCTTCTTCCCCAATTAAGATGTCATTATCGTTGCCAAAATTACTTCCACCAGCAGCAAAACCGAAATTAACCCGTGATATGGGCATAATTACGTCTCCATCACCAGTCTCGATGGGATCCCCAACAATGGTATTCACATTTACCATTTCCGTTATTTGTTCCATGGCAGTTTTCATTAAACCTTGAATTGGATGTTCACTCATTTGTAAGTAGCCTCCTTGATGGGCGAAAAAATGCCACAAAAGTTTTAATTTACGAAGGGCACCGACATGCGCTTATCCCCTTGTCATAGGTTCCCCCATATTTATAAAAAGATACACAATAAACTGGACAATCGAGCAATAACCAGAGGGATTCATCCTGAAAAAGATGCTATAATAGAACAATCCCCTTATACGGGGGTCCGTCCTCATACAATTTAGGCGGTATTCATGTACAAAGGAGCGTTACAATGATCATTAAGCCAAAAATTCGCGGCTTCATTTGCACCAATGCACACCCTGTGGGCTGTGCCCATCATGTCCAAGAACAGATAAATTACATAAAGAGCAAGCCCGAGGTAGATGGGCCAAAACGTGTGCTCATTATCGGTTCCTCAACCGGATTTGGTTTAGCTACTCGAATAACAGCTGCGTTTGGCATGGGAGCAGGAACAATAGGTGTTTTTTATGAACGCCCTGCCGACAAGGAGCGCACGGCATCAGCGGGTTGGTACAACACCGCAGCATTTGAGATTGAAGCACACAAAGCAGGTCTTATAGCGGAAAGCATTAATGGTGATGCCTTCTCTGATGAGATTAAGAATGAAACGATTAAACGGATTAAGGATACGTTTGGACAGGTTGACCTTGTGGTTTATAGCCTCGCTTCACCGCGCCGCACTCATCCCAAGACCGGTAAATTATTTAGCTCTGTTATTAAGCCGATAAGCAAACCGTATTCCAACAAAACGGTCAATTTCATGACAGGAGCGGTCTCAACAGTAACTATAGAACCAGCAACAGAAGAAGAGCTCGAACAGACCATCGCGGTTATGGGTGGCGAGGATTGGAGTTTGTGGATTGATGCGCTGCTTGAAGCGAAGGTTTTGGCGAGTGGTGCCAAAACAGTTGCTTATTCCTATATTGGTCCAAAGATAACACATGCCATCTACCGTGAGGGCACCATTGGCAAATCCAAGGATGATCTTGAGGAAGCGGCCCATAAGCTCAACAAATTATTGATGGAGAAGCTTGATGGTCAAGCTGTTGTATCCGTAAATAAAGCACTGGTTACCCAATCCAGCTCCGCCATTCCAATCGTACCGCTTTATATTTCCATCTTATTCAAACAGATGAAGGAATTGGGGCTGCACGAAGGGACAATAGAGCAAACCTATCGTTTACTTTCGGAGCAGTTATATTCGGATCATATGGAGCTAGATGACAAAGGCCGCATTCGCATTGACGATTGGGAGATGAGCGAGGACGTACAGCAGAAGGTTGATGACCTTTGGCGTAGGGTTGACGGGGACAACCTGGACGAGCTTGCTGATATGGAAGGCTATCGCATTGACTTTCTTAAGCTCTTTGGCTTTGGATTTCCAGAAGTGGATTATGAGCTTGATGTTGATCCTGTTATTGAGTTGAGCTCTAGAATAATAATTTAAAGCATTGTTTGGGAACTGTCCAAAATATGAGGCAGTGGCAATATTCTTTACAATATTAATGCCTCCATACCACTGCAAGGTGAACATGGAGGCCTATTTGAGCTTGTAAAACTTTCCTAAAATGATTTGGATCCCGCTTTCAATCCTTCTTTGATTTGCGAATCCGCTTAACCAGCCTGGTCACCTTTTTTAGATCATGCAAACGGTACATTCGAAGCAATAGCTGTATACCCGACATAGCCATACTGGCTATTCTTACTGAAAAACGGGCTTCTACCTCTGTTTCATAGCAATAGCGGGTGAACTGCGGGTGAATCTCTAGCTTTGGCACCGTTTGAAAGTTAACCACCTGGGACATTAAACCAACGGAGTATGATTTGGTTGCCCAACCGAGTCCTGTGAAAGAGGCCGTTCGGGCAGGTTCTCCCAATCCGAAGCGTGTATTCCAATTTAATTCAGAGCAACGAATACGACTAATCGTTTTAAAGAACCAATCTTTATAGTTAGCAATCTTTACACTTTTGAGAAATTGCTTTTTATAGTTTTGCTTTGAGTTTATATTCGAAGCTTGCGTCTCATTAATTGAAGCTTGCGTGTTAACCTGGGGTAAGTCAGAAATCCCAGGTCCCTTACCCTTCATAAACGTCTGCAAGTGGGATCCTTGGATGATTTTTATGTAATCAATCTGTGGTATTTCAAAACAATAACGATATATGCCATATAGAGCTTTTACTTCAATTCTCAGGCGATCATCGCTTTTTTCTCTCACGAATAAAACATGTAAGCGAATATCGCTAAGTAATAATGCAATAATGGCTACGCATAAAAGTGCAGCCAAGGAAAGACCGATAACCCATCCCATTCGTGTCGACCTCCATTCCAACTTTAAAGCTTATTCACAGTTTGTATCGAAAAATGACATGCAAAAAAAACTAACCAAGTTGTAACCGCCTTATAGCGGAAACTACATGGTTAGTATGCACTTGATCTTGGAAAAAATGCGTAATCATTATCATTCTGGTTTGAATTCATCAAGATCGGGAGCTTGATTATTAAGCTCAACATCCTCAAACGTGATCTGTTTTGTCTCAAAGGTTGAATCAAATCGAGCAAACAACATCCGAGCCTCCTCTTCCCGCCCTTCAGGATGGTCAAAGCTTGAGGAATCGGGCAGCTCTTGCAGACGGGATAACCCAAAATAATCTAGAAATAGCTTTGTCGTTCCATATAAAATGGGTCTTCCTACGGCCTCTGCTCGTCCTTTTTCCTCAATCAGTTCTTTAGCTCCAAGGGTGTGCAAGGCACGATCACATTTCACTCCGCGAATCTCTTCAATCTCCACTCGGGTAATCGGTTGACGATAGGCGATAATGGACAATGTTTCAAGTGCAGCTTGTGATAGTGAAGAACGAGTAGGAGACTCCGCTAAACGTTCAAAATATTTGGCATGCTCAGCTATCGTCGTCATCTGATAGGAACTAGCTAGCTCAACGATCTGTACGCCTCTGCCTGTCTTCTTTAGATCCTTCTGCAGTGCTTCCACAAGTTCACGGACTGTACGCACATCCAGCTCCAAAACTTCTGTTAACTGGCGCGCGTCAAGCCCTTCATCACCAGCAGCGAACAGCAAGCCTTCAATTATAGGTATCATCGGATGTGGCAGCAACTGCATTTCCTTCCTCTCGTGCTTGGATTACAATTTCCTCAAATAACTGATGTTGAAAGCACACAACTCGTTTCATTTTCATTAATTCAAGCAACGCTAGAAAGGTAACAACCAGCTCTTCTCGCGAATAATCATCCACCAAAAGCCGGGAGAATAATACCTTCCCTCCCTCAAGCTTTAACTGGCGGATAATCTGGCGGATTCGTTCTTTAACGGAAATTTCATCTCTGCGGATATGAGCCACAGCGTTCCGGCCAACCATTTTTTTTAGAGCCTTTTGGAACGCCCACATTAGATCTGCGGGCATTATCCCTAGCAGCGGGTTTTCTTTAACCTGAGAAGCAAAAGGGGTAAGATCTGACGGTTCTCTAGTGTAGATTAAACTTCGCTCGACTTCTTTTTCTCTAAGATGCTCGGCAATCTCTTTGTACTTACGATATTCGATCAGCTGACGGATCAACTCAGCACGAGGATCCAGATCAGATTCACCATAATCATTCTCCCAATCCATCTCAACAATCGGCGGTTTGGGTAATAGCATCCTGCTCTTAATCGAGAGCAAGGTAGCAGCCATAACGAGGAACTCACTTGTTAAGTCAAGCTCAAGCTCCTGCATCATGGATAGGTATTCCATGTATTGATCCGTTATTGTCCGAATCGGAATATCGTAGATATCAACTTCATTCTTGTCAATAAGATGGAGCAATAGATCCAGTGGCCCCTCAAAAGCTTCAAGCTTGAAGGTTACCTTGGCGTTATTACTCTCTTCAGCGGAAGCATTCATAGGCACATCTCCAACAACAGCTCGCCAAATTAGGCTTGTAGTTGCTTAATCAGATTAGCCATTTCAATGGCTGTAGTCGCTGCTTCCCAACCTTTGTTACCCGCTTTCGTTCCTGCACGCTCAATCGCTTGTTCAATGGAGTCTGTCGTTAATACACCAAAAATGGTAGGCACGCCTGTTTTTAGTCCAATGGAGGCCACTCCCTTAGCTACTTCACCTGCAACGTAGTCAAAATGAGGTGTTGACCCCCGGATGACAGCACCTAGTGTAATAACAGCATCATACTTACCGCTTTCGGCCATTTTCTGAGCAGCAAGAGGAATTTCAAAGGCTCCAGGAACCCAAGCAACCTCTACGTCTTCATCTGTGGCGCCATGTCGTTTAAGTGCATCTAATGCCCCAGATACAAGCTTGGAAACAATAAATTCGTTAAAGCGACCCGCAACAACCCCGTATTTAATATTCTCAGAAATCAAATTGCCTTCGTAAACCTTCGACATAGAAATCATCCCTTCGATCGTGGAGTATAATTTAAGACATTCGGTGTTTATCCTTCTACAAAATTCAGCAGATGACCAAGCTTTTCTTGTTTTGTATGCAAATAACGGGTGTTATCTTCGTTCTCATCCACTTCCAGAGGAACCCGCTCCGTTACTTCTAATCCATAACCCTCTAAGCCTGTGATCTTTCGTGGGTTGTTGGTAAGTAATCTAATCTTCCGTACCCCTAAGTCTTTAAGGATTTGAGCTCCGATGCCATAATCTCTTAGATCTGGAGCAAACCCTAGTTTAATATTCGCGTCAACTGTGTCTAGTCCTTCTTCTTGCAGCTTATATGCTTTTAATTTATTGATTAACCCGATTCCACGACCCTCTTGGCGCATATATAATAACACACCAACGCCCTCCTCTTCGATTCTTCGAAGAGCAGCATCAAGCTGAGGACCACAATCGCAGCGATGGGAGTGGAACACATCTCCAGTTAAGCATTCGGAATGTACACGGACGAGTACCGGTAACGATTGATCTATTGTGCCTTTTACAAGAGCAACATGTTCTTTGCCATCGATCTCATTCGTGTAGGCGATCGCT
>JACMJI010000366.1 GCA_014380705.1 Gorillibacterium sp.
AAAGCAGCCGGTCATGCTGTTGCTATGGCAGGGGATGGAATTAACGACGCACCAGCGATTGCAACCGCGGATGTCGGTCTAGCTATGGGCATCTCAGGAACCGATGTCACCATGGAAACAGCCAATGTCGTACTGATGGCGGACCGGCTCGACCAGTTTCCCTATGCTTATTCTCTCGCGAAAGCAACGGTTAGGAATATGAAGCAGAACACCTTCTTCGCGGTGGGGACCGTCGTTCTCTTGCTTCTTGGTGTTATCCTGCAAAAAGTCTTTCTCGCTTCAGGGATGCTCATTCATGAATTAAGCGTCCTGATAGTTATTCTTAATGCGATCCGACTCGTTCGTTATAAGGGAAATAAAAAGGGGTATCGCTCTACCCACGAGAATCGCCGTCCATAATGAGATATCCTTGTTTAAGCTCGGTGATCACAAACCCTGCCATATGCCGTGCTTGAAATCCAATAGGCTGGTTTCTACCGATGATAACAATATTCTTCAAAGCGCTAGCATGATCCGATGGCAGGCAAAACGAGCGGGTATAAGCATATTCCTCGCAGAGTGTCGTATGAATGGCGTTAATGAGCGGGTCATTTACGCCTTTTCCCATCAGATTCATCACAATTGAACCACGAGAGTCGAGCTTTTCTCTAGTTAAACGAAAGAATTCCCGGGATATGAGATGCTGAGGGGTCCCCTTTTCTGTAAAGGCATCCAAAACAATAAAGTCATAAGTGCGAGAGGCTTCATTTTCGAGAATCCGGCGCCCATCGCCAATGAGCACATTATCCTCACGGTAGCCAAAATACTTCCTGCTTAACTTCACCACAACCTCGCTCTGCTCCGCTATTTTAAATCGTTTTCCTGAAAAATAACGGGCGATCGTCCCAATGCCATGCCCAATAACAAATACATTTTCCAAAAGTGGAGCGTTAAACTCCATTAAGTGGATGATGGCCCGTGGGTATTCAAAGACGATCCGATCGGGGTCAGCTAAATCCATCGCACCTTGGATTGCCTCATTTGTAAACTGGAGAATCCGAAAATGACCCTTCTCCCCATATAATTCAGCCGTATCACACACGGTTATCTCATGATTATTGCTAAACTCTCTACATACAAGCTGCAAGACATCCATCACCTTTCGAATGATCGTATGATTTATTCCAGTTATTATGGTATCATTTTTCTGTAGCTTGGAAGGAGGATGTTATCATTGAAACTAATCAAAGAAATTTTCAGTTGGACAACTACCTTGGGAATTGCCATTATAATTTCTTTAGTCATCGGTATTTTTGTGTTTCAGCCTTATAAGGTGGAGGGCCATTCCATGGACCCTACCTTGAATGATCAGGAGCGCATCTACGTTTCAAAGCTATCCCATAGTTTTTCTTATGTTCCGGCATACGGGGATATCGTCGTGATCGATAGTCGTGTGGATAGAAACCGTGCGATTAAAGATGATCTGGTTGAACATCCTCTGGTTGAACTTGTCCTGAAGGGGACAATGAACAGTGATCATTTTTTCTATGTAAAAAGAGTTCTGGGAAAGCCCGGGGACGTATTAGAATTTAAAGATCATCAGGTTTACCGAAATGGAGTTCCCTTAATAGAAGATTATATCAAAGAGTCGATGGATTTTGTTTCCGATAAAAAATGGACGGTTCCGGCAAAACATATTTTTGTCATGGGAGATAATCGCAACAATAGCTTAGACAGCAGAGAAATCGGCTTTATTCCGCTCGATCATGTGATGGGGATTAAAAAATTGCCATAAGGGTTTAAACATCCATAGAATTACAGTTAACCAAAGGAAAACCCCAACCTTTACAGGCTGGGGTTTCATGCATTCTCTTAACTTGCGTCCAAAGGCTGCTGGATCCCGTTCATGTACCCATGGATCTTCGGGGCAAACAAGTAGAGCAGAATAGCCAGAAGGATGGCAACGCCGCCAATCACACCAAAGTAAAGCAGCTCAGTATCTTGCGTAGCGCTCAAAATGAGCGCTAAATTGCACGGCCCGGGCCTGAAATGCTAAAGTAAATGGATGACAGAAAATGAGGATGATGTGCACATGCTTACGATAACGAACTACACGGTAGAACTAATTAAAGACCCTTTTGGTATCCTAACAGGGAAGCGCTATGAATTTATTCTTGATCTAGACATTCCGGAGGAGGACGAGCTTTACTCTCCGAGTGGTGTCTATGCTAGGGTTGTCTTGAAGGTAGATGGGAATAAGACAAGCATGATCAGTAATGACTTACTGGAGAGGTCAACCCAGCGAATTCTTGACTTTGATATGGAAGAGGATGAGGAACAAGTCGTCATGGCTTTCTGCAAGGAACATTTGCCGGAGTCATAAGTCAATACAAGGTTAGATTAATAGCGAAGACATAATGGTCGCATCTTTCAAGTTAACTTGGCCAAGTGAAGTGTGATCTCTTTCTTTTCAGGTAAGCAGTTATTAGCCATGTTTACAGTTTTTTTGGATAACATAGCCAAAAAGAAGAACGGTTATGTATAGACCTCTGGCAAGTCCGGCAAATTATTGATATACTTGTTCAGCATTTATCTGACCCTCCTTAATGTTGTTTGTTTACATCTGGCTCCGTTAAGCATTGGTTTTGATTATGAACCACATTTAAATTGAAGAAAAAAGGGAGCTGAGATACGTGGCAGATGATGGAATCATTCTAACCCAAGAAGGCTGGGATAAATTAGAACTGGAGCTAGAGGATCTAAAAACAGTAAAGCGCAAAGAATTAGCGAGCCGGATTAAAACTGCGATTAGTTATGGCGACTTAAAAGAAAATAGTGAGTATCATTCAGCTAAGAATGATCAATCCTTCATGGAAGGCAGGATCATTACCATAGAAAGAATGCTGAGGAAGGCGACAATTGCCGATAAGGTTGATACCTCAAGCGTTCAAGTAGGCTCCACTGTTGTCCTGAACGATATTGAATTTGCAGAAAGAATTGAATACAAGGTCGTTGGTTCATCTGAAGCTGATGTGCTGGAGAACAAAATTTCCTATGAGAGTCCTCTTGGGATGGCTCTTATGAAGAAATCCGTAGGCGACATTATCAATGTTGATGCACCAATGGGCGTAATTAAGTACGAATTACTGGAGATAAAGATACTATAGCTTAAGTAGGTATGAAGCGGGGGCGGTTACTAAAACGCCCTTTTTTTCTTTATAAGACTGCCATGCCGCTTGGGTGGCACCACAAATTATACATAAGGTTTATTCTGATTCCGTATTGGTAAACGCAAGGTTCAAAGGAACACCGACAAGCGTTTATCCTTCTGTGGAAAGTTAGTTGTAGATTGCCTTATCCGCTATATAATTACAGATAAATAGTCGTTACGGAGGCAAAGCTATGCACACAAAAGCAAGTTTAATCGATCAGCTTGAGGCAATGGGTGTGGATAAACGGGGAACCGTACTTGTTCACTCCTCAATGAATAGTATCGGCGAGGTTGAGGGCGGAGCGGAGACTGTTCTGGACGCCCTTTCTGAATATATGCAGGACGGATTACTTGTACTGCCTACGCATACTTGGGCCTGGGTAAATGCAAATAACCCCAAATATTATGTGGAAGCATCCCCGGTTTGTGTTGGCATCCTTCCGGAGCTATTTCGTAACCGGCCGGGGGTCCATCGAACCTGGCATCCAACCCACTCGGTTGCCGCTCTTGGAAGGGATGCGGCAGTGTTCACACAGGGAGATGAGCGCTGTGATACGCCTTGTCATCGCGACTCCGCCTGGGGCAGGCTGCTTGATCGCAAAGCGACCATCCTGCTCGTAGGTGTGGACCTGCGCCGCAATACGTTCATTCACGGAATCGAAGAATGGCTGGATATTCCGGGCAGGCTCACTGACGAACACGAGCAGCTATACACGGTTCTTGGGGATGGAACCGAGATTCTTGTTCCTTCACGCAGGCACTGCGGACTTTCCTGGTCGGAGCATTTCTGGAAAGTGGACAAATTTCTTGTCGAACGAGGAGCTATGAGACTGGCGCAATGGGGCGATGCGCTTGTTCGGATATGCGATACCGTGAAATTAACGGAGGTTCTTTCGGAGCTGCTGCGGACTAATCCTGACTTATTCTCCGACAATGAGCCGCTGGGGGAGGAACTCTCGGTATAGTAGGAGCCGAATGATCGTGCTGATCGGAAGACGCCAGAGGAACAGGCAAAAATGACTTCGTTATGTGGTGTGTGATATATTGGAGCCAAATGACAAAATAATTTAAGCACAGAAGAGGTAGAAGATGAGCGAACAGTATTTTAGAAGCTATAATTTGAGTGACGATATTGT
>JACMJI010000367.1 GCA_014380705.1 Gorillibacterium sp.
AATAATTGATCGAAAGATGAGCAAGCTTGTTTGGCAACGCAGCGAGCCTATCCGTGTTACCAATGAAATTCAACCGATTGAGCTCACGGAGCCTAAACCGGGAGTTTATGTTTTTGACATGGGACAAAACATGGTTGGTTGGTGCCGATTGAATGTCCAAAATGTTCCCGGCGCTACGATTGTCATGAAGCACAATGAAATGTTAAATCCAGACGGAACTGTGTATATGGATAATCTCCATGCCGGTCACTTGGGTAAAGGTGACAGACAAATGATCCGTTATACCTGTAAAGGAGGAGGCGATGAAGCATATGAACCTCATTTTACTTATATGGGCTTCCGCTACGTTGAAGTAACGGGACTGAAGGCTAGGCCGTCACTCCATTTACTGACAGGAGTGGTGTTTCACACCAGTTTCCAAGTTACAGGGAGCTTCTCCTGCTCCAATCCGCTTGTAAACCGGCTCGTTGAGAATATTCAATGGTCACAGCGTGGTAACATGATGGGAATTCCCACAGATTGCCCGCAAAGGGATGAAAGATGCGGTTATTCCGGAGATGCCCAGTTTTTCATGCCTACGGCTATATACAATATGGACATGGCAGCGTTTCTGAATAAATGGCTTGTTGATCTTTGCCAGGATTCTCAGCATGTGCAAGGATATTATGGTGATCATGCTCCTGATTATGGTCCGGGAGGATCGAACGTGGGTTGGCAAGATGCCGGGATTATTATCCCTTATATTGCCTATCAAACCTATGGCGATATTCGTATACTCCAAGAACACTATAAAACCATGAAGTGTTTTCTTCAATATTTGGACAATACATGTAATCCAGATCACACAAGAGGACCGGATTGTATTGGAAATGGCGATTGGCTTAACTTAGGTGGAGGTGCCTCTCGGGAAGTCATAGGATCAGCTTATTATTTCTTTGTGTATCAACTGATGTCAGAAATAGCAGAGGCAATAGGCGAGAAAGAGGATGCCATTTCTTTCTCTCAACGAGCCGAATTAATTAAAGCGGCCTTCATAGAGCACTATTTAACTCCAAACGGAGAAATTGTAAACAGCAGTCAAACAGGCTATGCTCTGTGTTTTACCATGGGTCTGGCACCTAATTCTTTAAAGGAGCAGCTAGTCGAAGGTTTCTCAGCAGAGATGGAGAAGTTTAACGGTCGTTTGGCTACTGGATTTATTGGTACTCCTAGACTCCTGCCGGCATTGCATCAAGCGGGACTAGATGACTTGGCATATCGATTGCTGCTTGGGGAGGAATATCCCTCATGGCTCTACCCTGTGACGTTAGGTGCAACTACGATATGGGAAAGATGGGATGGTTGGACACCGGACCGAGGATTCCAGGATTCAGGAATGAATTCTTTTAACCATTATGCCTTTGGATCAGTGGGAGAGTATCTATTTAGTGTAGTAGGTGGAATAAAATCCATGGAACCGGGATATAGGAAAATTCAGATACAACCGGTTATCTGCCATGGAATCACATGGGCTCGAACAACCTATGAGAGCATTTCAGGTCAAATTACAACGTCATGGAAAGTGGAGGGGGATCGAATTAAAATCGAGGTTTCCATCCCAACAAATACAATGGCTATAGTCTATCTGCCTACAAGAAAAATTGAAACTATCTTTGAATCGGGCTTGCCTATTGTTAATTCGAAAGGTGTAATTGTAGTTGGATTAGATGAAACTTCGGTTGTATTGCATGTGGTTTCTGGGTATTATTGTTTCGATATTGATAATGAAGTCGTAAGGTAAGGAAAAAGTGCATGATTAGCGGAAATAAATCAAGGTTACTGTTTAATGGAGCCCATACTAAAAGAATGAAATGAGAAATTTAAGAAATATTCACGAAATAGGTCAAATCACAAGGGAGGAAGCCATGGGATGCGATGTTCCATACTCCTATAATTACAAAGAAGGATCATTACTATAAAGGGAGAGGGTTCAATATGAAGTCTAAATTTGTTGGTAGAAAAATGATGGGACTTTTGATGGCAGCAATTATGGTTGTTACCGCAACGGGTTGTGGAGGAAAAAGCGTTAAAGAAGCAGAATCAAGTGACAATAAAGCTGTAGAAACAACCACCGCTCCAACAGAAACGCCAGTTAAAGCGGAAGAGAAAAAGGAACCTGTTACAATCAAAGTGTTTATGGGATCGAAGGACGTTGAAAATCCAGTTCAGCAAAAATTAAGGGAAGATTTCAAGGCGGAAACTGGGATTATAGTTGAACCGGTTATTCTACCACAGGATGATCAATCCAAAAAAGTAGATATCGCTATGGCCACTGGGGATGATACCGACGTATTAGGGATAGGCAACCCAACGGATCAAAGTAAATATGAACAAAACGGTTGGTTACTACCGCTTGACGATCTGGTTAAAGAATTTAACTATGACATCGAAGGTATTCATGGTAAGTATATTAGTCGTTACGAGAATAAGCTTTATTCGATTCCGGTTATGGCCTCAAGTTGGGCAGTTTTTTACAACAAAAAGGTGTTTGATGATGCAGGTGTTCCTTATCCTAAAGGTGCTTGGACTTGGGATCAATACATTGAAACAGCCAAACAGCTGACAAACAAGAAAGCCGGGATTTACGGATCCTATATGCTTGATTACGACGTCTACATGTATATGATTGCTCGCCAGAATGACGTTCTTGGTTATAAAGCGGACGGAACCTCTAACTACGACGACCCGGCGTTCAAATCATCTTTGCAATTTTTTGGAGACTTAGGCAATACACATAAAATTCAGCCGAGCTGGCTGGAATTCAAAACTAAAAAGCTGGCTTGGGACGGTTTCGCATCCGGTAAATACGGCATGCATGTCATTGGTAGTTGGTACTTCGGCGTGTTTTCAGATAAGAAGAATTATCCGATCGATTGGAAGTGGGGCATTACTCAGATGCCGACGGACGGCACAGGAAACAATAATTTCGGTGTCTCTTCCGGATTGGCAGTGAATAAGAATGCAGCACATCCAAAAGAAGCGTTTCAGTATTTACAATTTTGCGCAATGAACAGTTATAAGTACACGAACCAACTTCCTGCCCGCGTAGACTTGACTGCTGCGGATTTAACCGTTGTATTCCAAAGCATTTCAGATAGCACGTCAGGCGATGTTACAGTTGAAGATTTAAACTCAGCGCTGGTCGAAAACAATCTCGGGTTCGTTCAAGAAAAGATTGTTGGAGCAGCAAGCGAGCAGTACAGCAAGATCATTCTTGAAGAAAGCGAGAAATACCTTGTAGGACAGCAATCCATCGACCAGGCTGTCGCAGCCATTAAGAAGCGGGCAGATGAAGCGATCAAGAATGAAGCAAATAATAAATAATTAATACCGTTAAGCATGTGTGGGGGGAGAGTTCATTTGAACTTCCCCCAGCTTTGCTTGGTTGTATCTCAAATTATAACGGGGTGACTTAATGAAATCTTTAATTGTCGGGAAAAGCAGAGCTAGCAAACAACAAGAGCGTGCGGCATGGATGATGATAGCTCCCTTCTTGATCGGGTTTGCCGTTTTTGGTCTACTTCCCGTTTTATCTTCTTTCTTGTTAAGTTTCCTTGACTATAATCGAATGAAGCCACTTGGCGAAATCGGTTTCTCCGGTTTAGCTAATTATATTCAGTTGTTTGGAGACTCGGCCGTCTGGAAAGCTTTTCTCCGTAGCGGGATTTACATGATTGTTTACGTCCCTGGAACACTGGCCCTCGGCTTGACACTAGCCTTGCTGCTTAATCGGTCTTTCTTCGGCCGAGGAATGATCAGGCTCATGGTTCTGATGCCTTATGTCACTAATATTGTAGCCGTTGCCATGGTATTTAGCGTGCTTCTGGACCCATTCGATGGTCCAGTAAATAAAATGCTCGCCTTTCTCGGCGTAGAGAAGCCTCCCTTATGGCTAGGCGGGACCAACGAAGTACTGCCGACAATTGCATTAATCAGCGTATGGCAAGGGGCTGCCTTTCATACGATTGTGTATTTAGCGGCGCTGCAGTCCGTACCACGAGATCTTTACGAAGCGGCGGATATGGACGGTGCCAGCAAGTGGAGAACTTTATGGTCCATCACATTGCCCGCCGTCTCTCCAACGACGTTCTTCCTGATGATCGTCAGTATGATTGGTGCACTGCAAAATTACGGTGTGATAAAGGTATTCTCCAACGGTGGTCCAGGTGATGCATCCCGTGTTATCTCCTTCAATATCTACGAAGAAGCGTTCTCTTACAACCATTACAGCTATGCATCGGCCCAATCGGTGATCTTGTTTCTCATCGTCCTGATCATCACCCTGGTGCAGTGGAAGGGGCAGAAGCGATGGGTACACTACTAAAAAACAGACTTAAATTCAACCGTTGGCTGTTTATACTATTCATGCTTGTAATAGGTTTGATTATGGTGGTACCGTTTGTCTTTATGCTGTCGGCGTCCATTAAGCCCACAGCAGAAATTTTTGCTAACCCAACTCAACTTATTCCTGCTAAGATCCAAACCTCGAATTATGAAACGGTGTTTAACCATCCTTTTTATTTTCGTTGGTATCTGAACTCACTGTTCGCTGTAACCACGCTTATTTTACTGCGCGGATGTATTGTCAGCATAGCGGCATTTGCTTTCGCCAAGCTTCGGTTCCGTGGTAGAGAAATCATATTTCTAGTGCTTCTCGCTACAATGATGATTCCGGGCGACTTGACGATCGTGTCCCGCTTTATCCTGTATAAATCCTTACACCTGATTGATACAATGTGGGCAATTGTGCTTCCTGCTGCCTTTGATGTGTTCTTTCTGTTTCTACTCAGGCAATTTTTTGCTTCCTTGCCTGATGAATTAATTGAAGCGGCCAAAATAGACGGATGCTCTTATTTCAGAATTTATTGGCGAATTTCGCTTCCGCTTGCCGTACCACCCCTCTTGACGATG
>JACMJI010000368.1 GCA_014380705.1 Gorillibacterium sp.
AGTTACCTCGACTTTTTCTGTAACTACTACGTGGCAGAGAAGGTAAGTGCAGATCGAAAAATCCTTTACAATCATATGGATTATGCTTACAGCGAGACGCAAGGCTGGCCATGTCCGCGGCTTGAGCGAAGGAGCTTTGAAGCCTGTGACTATATCGTCTCGGTTGCTGAGCCCGCCCGAAATACATTAGCTTCGTATTATCCAGAGTACGCCAGTAAAATGCGTGTGATTCATAATCGAATCTCTCCTGAAACCATACGAGCTCTGTCCAGGGAGGATGGCTATCAAGATGATTTTAGTGGCATTCGACTTGCCACTGTTGCTCGCTTAGGGGAGGAAAAAGGAGTTCTTCTCGCCATCGATGCCTGCCGATTGCTGTTGGATCGAGGTCTTAACGTTCGCTGGTATTTAATCGGTGGCGGACCGCTTGCAGAAGAACTGAAGCGGCGAGCTAAAGAACAAGGAATGGCGGATGCTTTTGTCCTGCTTGGCGAGCAGGCTAATCCATACCCGTACATGGCAGGCTGTGATATTTATGTGCAGCCATCCCTAACGGAAGCACATTGCATTGCCGTAGAGGAAGCACTCGCGCTGTGGCGGCCCGTTGTTGTGACGGATATCCCATCATTCCAGCGGCAGATTGCCGAAGGGCAAACCGGGATCAGGGTGCCGGTCACCCCGATTGGTGTAGCAGACGGAATTGAACGGCTATACGATTCTCCAGAACTACGGGGCTACCTATCTGATCAATTATTGGGAATAGAAACCCGTAATCACGAGGAACTGGCTAAATTCTACGAACTGATCGAGGCATAAATGAGTGGATAGAGGGGTGGCGGCCACACGCATATAAGGAATAGGCTCCGTTGCCGTTGAGAAAGTAAGAAGGGGGAAGCCTATGCAACCGTGTGTAAGTATTATCTTACCGATTTACAAGGTAGAAGCCTATTTACCCGCTTGCCTTGATTCCATCTTAGCCAGTATGTTGCGCGAGATTGAGGTCATTCTGGTCGATGATGGCTCCCCTGATCGATGCGGGGAAATTGCCGATCATTACGCAGCACTTGATTCTCGGATCAAGGTTATCCATCAGCAGAATGCGGGATCGAGCAGTGCTCGCAATGCAGGCGTTCGGTTGGCCGTTGGCGAGTATGTCGGCTTCGTTGATCCCGATGACTGGATTGCTGATGACATGTTCTCCGCTATGTATGCGGCGGCAAAAAGGGATGATGCCGATGCTGTCATCTGCGGCTTATATGAATGTTATGAGGACTTGGACACCTGCATTCCGGTTCGGTATCCCTTTCTCCCAAGGCTAGTTGTTGGGCAAGAAGAAGTACATCGAACCATTATGACGCCGCTTCTATCTGGACAGCTGCACGCCTTTACCTGGAATAAAATTTTTCGCCGCTCAATTCTACTCCAGCATGGCATAGAATCACCTGAGGATATGCCGCTCATGCAGGATGTCGTCTTTAATCAGGACGCCCTCAGCGTGATGAACCGGATCGCCTATGTTGATCGTTCACTTTACTACTTTCGCAGGCATTCCGCTTCGAACACGATGAAATTTCGTTTGGATGTTTTTGACACGTTACTGCGGCTTTTGCAGGAGAAAGAGAAATGCTTGCTGCGCTTGCATACGGGAGGAGAATCGCGAAAGGTAGTCGAGGAATGGTTTGTCCGTCAGACACTGCAAACGATTCAAGTTGAATGCAGCAGTGTAAATCCACTGCCCTACGCGGAGCGGAGGGATCGGCTCCGCCGAATCATGGATGATGAACAGGTACGTCGGATGATAAAGACCGTCCAATTGAAGACGAATCCGTTTCAGGAGGCGGTTCTTTATGGGCTGCGTCATCAGAGCAGGAGCTTGGTTCAAACAGCGGCCATTCTCTACAACCAATATCGCAGAGCGGGACATAAGCTCAGGCAGCTGCTAGCCTCCACAAGACCGAGCCAATCGCAGAATAAAGTATCGGGGGGAAGTGAACGGGTGTAAATGTCAACAAGGGATATCAAAAGAGGCATCATGACCTCCTACGGAATTTTTGCCGCTGATATGCTGGCAGGCGTCTTGTTCACCCCGTTTCTCATTCGCTCATTAGGCCAGTCCGAGTATGGGGTTTATTCGTTGATGGGCGCATTTATCGCTAGTCTGGCCGTGCTTGATTTTGGCTTTGGGGATGCCATTATCCGTTATGTGGCCCAATATCGTGCGGAGCATCGGAAGGACAAGGAATCAAGCCTGCTTGCCATGTGCATGGCGATTTATGCAGGAATAGCCATGGTTAGCTTATTAGCCGGAGCGGGGTTTTATGGATTGCTGGATGTCGTGTATAGCGGCAAACTTACGGCTCAGGAGCTAACTACCGCGAAAGCCATTTTTCTCATCCTACTGGTGAACATTACGTTTTCCTTTTTTATTGGAGCCTATCACGCATACATCCAAGGCTATGAGAAATATGCGGTGCTGAATGGAATTAGCTTCTTTCGTCTGTTCCTGCGCATAGCCGTGTTGTCCACACTGCTCCTGTTGGGGTATAAATCACTGGCTGTCGTCGCTGTGGATACACTGCTTAATGTGGGCATGGGGATTTCTTACTTCCTGTACGCCAAGCAAAAACTGGGCATGCAGATTAAGCTGCCCTTGTCGGAAGAGAATCCAGTAAGGAAATGGACAATGTTTTCTTTTGATCGAACGCTGCTCCGGGAAGTAAGCCGGTACTCTGCTTTTGTTTTCATTGGCAACCTGGCGGACCTGTTATTTTGGAGAGTTGGGTTGCTTGTGCTTGGGGCATTATCGGGTTCCAAGGCCGTTGCCGTTTACGCGGTGGGCACGACGTTGATTAGTTATTTTCAATATATATCGGGTGTGATCAACGGCAAGCTGCTACCTAGGGTCACACAAATGGTCGTACAGGGAGCAAATGGTTCTGAACTGACTGCCTTTTGTGTAAGAATCGGTCGTATTCAGCTTATGCTGCTGGGCGGCATACTCATCGGTTATCAGCTTTATGGTCGTGAGTTCATTCACTTGTGGGTGGGCAGTGAGTATTCCCTATCCTGGGAAATTGGTCTGATTCTGATGCTGGCGATGCTCATTCAGATGATCCAGTATCCGTGCGTGATGATTCTCCGGGCATTAAAAAAGGATGGACTGCGGACGATGCTCCAGCTCGTCGTTATGGCACTTGGTGCTTTACTAGGTACCCTCTTAATCAGGGGTTATGGTGTAATCGGAATGACCTTTGGCCTGGCTCTAGCGATTGTGCTCCTAAATTGGATCGTTGTTAATATCCATTATGTTAAAGTATTTGGCTATGATCTCAACCAATTCATCAAGCAAATCGGTAAGCTGCTGCCAGCAATGGGATTAGCTTATGCAGCCGGGATGCTTCTCAACCTGATTCCTGGCTATGCCTGGAGCACATGGGCTGTGAAGTGCCTGGCTTTTCTTATTCTCTATGCGGTCCTGCTTTATTTTCTCGGTGCGAATGAGTCGGAGAAGGCCATGCTTCATAGTGTAAAGCGGGTGCTTCACCCCTTGACCAAAGGATTACGCAAGCCCAATAAAGTTTAAGCATTCACAGCATACAAAAGGGGGAGCAAGATATGGCGATATTGGTAACAGGCGGAGCAGGCTACATCGGAAGCCATACCTGCGTCGAACTGCTAGATGCAGGCTTTGACGTTGTAATCGTTGATAACTTGTCCAACAGTAAGCTAGAGGTCATGAAGCGTATTCGCGAAATTACAGGAAAAACCCCAGTGTTCTATAACAAGGACCTGCTTGACTCGCGAGGGTTGGATGAGGTTTTTTCCAATCATCTTATTGAAGCTGTTATTCACTTTGCGGGTTATAAGGCAGTTGGGGAATCCGTCCAGCTACCGCTTCAATATTATCGAAACAATATCACTGGCACGCTGATCTTGTGTGAGGCTATGAAGAAGTATGGGGTTCATAAGCTAGTGTTCAGCTCCTCGGCTACGGTCTATGGCATGCCAGAACATGTTCCAATCGCTGAAGATGCTCCACTATCCGCTACCAATCCTTACGGGCGGACAAAATTAATGACCGAGGAGATTCTGCGAGATCTTCACTTATCGGACAACAATTGGTCAATTGCGGTCCTTCGCTACTTTAATCCGGTTGGGGCGCACAAGAGTGGTCGAATGGGAGAGGATCCAGGCGGAACCCCAAACAACCTGATGCCTTATATCACTCAGGTGGCGGTTGGTAAGCGCAAAGAGCTGCAAGTGTTTGGTGCTGATTATCCCACACCGGACGGTACAGGAGTGCGGGATTACATTCATGTAACGGACCTTGCAGCGGGCCATTTAAAAGCACTCGCCAAAATTGCAGCAGAACGCGGTGTGAAGACCTATAACCTGGGAACGGGACAGGGCTACAGTGTATTGGAGATGGTTCAAGCCGTTGAATCTGTATCCGGGCAAAAGATTCCTTACGCCATTGTTCAGCGTCGGGCAGGGGATGTTGCGATATGCTACGCCGATCCAACGAAGGCAAACCTTGAGCTCAACTGGCGTGCAGAACGAGGAATTGAGGAGATGTGCGAGGATGCGTGGCGCTGGCAATCCCTTAATCCAGAAGGCTATAAAGAGGATGTAGCGGTTTGGAAGCTCCGCAACCGCAACCTCCATTACCCGCTTTCAGCAGCAGGAGGTGAATAGATTGAGGCTTTCCGACAAATTAACTGCCCGTCAATTATTAGATATTGCTCGTGAATTGCAGAGCAAAGATGAAGCAGGCACCAGTGCTAATGTTATTCAAACCATCGAGGAAATCAAACGACGAATTTTATCGGTAGTATCCATGTAAAGGCAGGGGGAATTCACATGTTTTGGAGCAAAAAAATCAGTGAACCCATCTGGTCCATCAAAGTGTATCATGCGGATTCTCCCGTAATGGAGCTGCAGGATGAACAGGATCTTTATACACCAACCGTTCAAGCTGCCGATGTGACGGATATAGCAGCAGAATTTGTTGCAGACCCCTTCGTCATCCACCACGACGCCCAATACTATCTTTTCTATGAAGTATTGAATAAGACATCCGGTCGCGGGGATATTGGGCTATCCACTAGTCAAGATGGCGTCTCTTGGCATTACGAGCAGATTGTACTCACAGAAAGCTTTCATTTGTCCTACCCTCAGGTCTTTCAAGTGGATGGACAATTCTATATGCTTCCCGAATCTGTTGAGGCAAATAAAGTACTGCTATATAAGGCAACCCATTTTCCGACGGAGTGGGCAGTGGTAGGCGAGCTGATTAAAGGTAGATATACGGATCCAAGTCTCTTCAGCTACAAAGGAAAGTGGTGGATGTACGCCGGCTCAAAGAGTAAGCATCTGCATCTCTTCTATGCAGATGAGCTTGAGGGGGAATGGAAGGAGCATCCCCATAGTCCGATTATTTCCGATAATCGCAGCATCAGTCGACCGGGTGGGCGTGTCCTTGTTCACAATGAACAGGTATACCGCTATACGCAGGACGGTGATCCCTTCTATGGCAGTGCAACCCGGGTGATTCATGTCAGCGTGTTGACAGAGAACGATTACGCGGAGGAGGAAGGCAATCTCGTTCTGATGGGTACGGGTAAGGCACATGATTGGAAAAAGGACGGCATGCATCATATCGATCAATTGAAGCTTGCAGACCAGCGGTGGATGATTGTGGTCGATGGCCATCATTATGTCGAGCATAATTATATTCTATGGCGTCTTAAGCGCTTTATAGCGACATGGCATCGAAATACGGAATAAGAATTTCAACTTTGACCGTAAATTGAGATTCTAAAGGATAAAAAGGTGGGTAAGTAAAGGAAAAACCATAGACCGGAGCTTGGAAACTACACATGGTGGAGGCAAGCCAAGGATGAAAAAACGAATATTCGATTTAGTCATTTCCATCCCTGCTCTTTTACTCTTTTTACCGATTATCGGGGTTGTTGCGTTGCTCGTGCGCTTGAAATTGGGTTCCCCCATACTCTTTAGGCATAAACGCCCCGGACTGTACGGAAAACCTTTCCTGGTGTATAAATTTCGCACGATGACGGACGCGAAGGATGCGAATGGGTGTTTACTGCCGGACGCCGTTCGCTTAACTCCGTTTGGACAGTTCTTAAGAAAATACAGCCTGGATGAATTGCTGCAGCTCGTTAACGTGGTTCGAGGTGAGCTTAGTTTAGTTGGCCCGCGACCGCTGATGATGGAATATCTGGATTTATATACAGAGGAACAAGCCAGACGGCATCTGGTAAAGCCAGGAATTACCGGATGGGCACAGGTTAATGGAAGAAACGCAACCTCCTGGGAGGATAGGTTTCAGCGAGACCTTTGGTACGTGGACCACCATAATTTTACCCTTGATTTTAAAATCCTGCTTTTGACCTTTGGGAAAGTCATCAAACCAGCTGGAATAAACCATTACGACCATGTCACCATGCCACGATTTGAGGGGAGTGAGCTGAAAAATGAGTCACAGTGAAACAAACATCTTGTTTACCAGCTCAGGAAGAAGAGTATCTCTGATCAAAAAGTTCAAGGAGGTTTACACCTCACATGGACTTTCTGGGAAGATCATTACCGCCGACCTGCAAAGCACCGCCCCAAGCGCCTTCTTCGCGGATAAACATTACCTTGTTCCTAGACTAAGCGATGACGATTACCTCCCCACCCTAATCCATATTTGTCAGCATGAGCATATTCAGCTTTTAATTCCACTGATTGACTCCGAGCTGATGCTGCTAGCACATAATAGACAGCTGTTCGATGATATTGGGGTTAAGCTTCTGCTCTCAAGTAAGGAACTGAACGAAATCTCCTGTGATAAGACGGAAACCTATCGGTTTTTCGTCGAGCATGGCATACCTACACCTAAGGTATACAGCCAGGAGGATATGGATAAGGGCCACTATACGTTTCCACTAATTATTAAGCCGGTGAATGGAAGCTCGAGTAAAGGTGTCACAAAAATCTTCAACGAGAAGGAATTACGCTTCTTCCTTGACTATATCCCCTCTGCCATGGCGCAGGAATGGGTTTCGGGAGACGAATACACCGTGGATGTGATGACTGATTTTGCGGGTCAAATCAAAACGATTGTTCCCAGACTGCGGATCGAGACGAGAGCAGGTGAAGTCAGTAAGGGAAAAACCTCGAAGGACAAAGCAATCATTCAAGCGGTTGAGGATGTAATTCGAGTTTTGCCTGGACCTGTGGGCTGTCTGACGCTGCAATGCTTCAAGCAAAAGGACGGTACGCTGACCTTTATTGAAATGAATCCGAGATTTGGAGGCGGGATCCCGTTATCGATCGAAGCGGGAGCAAATTTTCCCTTCTGGTCTGTACAGTTGGCAAATGGAGAATCGCTTGGCGAGCCTGATTTAAATTGGACGGATCAATTGACTATGCTTCGGTACGACGAGGCGGTCTTTACGAGGGGATAGACAAATGGGCATAACGGCGATTGTTTTCGACATGGATGATACGTTATACCCTGAGAAGGATTATGTACTCAGTGGTTTTAAAGCCGTGAGTGATCGAGTCTTTAACCAGTTTGGGTATCTGGGTTTCTACGAGCTAGCGGAAAAGTTGTTTGCTTCAGGGGAGCATCGGTTGATTTTTAATCGGGTTCTGGACCAATTGGGTATTTCTTATGATCATCAGCTGGTTTCAGAGCTGGTTGCCTGCTACCGAACTCATGAACCAGAAATTCAGTTATCCGCGGATGCCTTGTGCTTACTCAATCGAATGAATAGCAAGGTAAAGCTAGGTCTTCTATCTGACGGATACATAGAAGCACAAGAGCAGAAGCTTCTGAAGTTAAACCTACAGCATCGTTTCCATGCTGTCGTATTATCCGATGCATTCGGACGGGAGCATTGGAAGCCAAGTCCGGTTCCTTATGAACACGTGGTGAGACTTCTGCAAGTGAAGCATGATGAATGTGTATATGTTGGAGACAATGCGAGTAAGGATTTTATAACAGCGAAAGCACTGGGCTGGAGAACGGTTCGTCTTAAGCGACCCGATGGGGTTTATGCCGATACCCCGGTACCAGAGGAATTTGAAGCCCATTATCAAATCGACAGTCTGATCGAATTAACTACGATTGAAGAGTTGCAGCATCTGTTTTGTAGGGGAGTGGAATTAGAGCCTGAAGTAAAAGTGGGATAGTAGCGGACGGGAGGGACTAGAGTGAAGAGGATGCTCGATTTCATTTTTGCTGCCTGCGGATTGATTCTATGCAGCCCGATCATTCTGGTTACGGGGCTTATGGTTAGAGTCAACATGGGCAAACCGGTATTTTTTCGCCAGCTACGGCCAGGGCTGAATGGGAAACCTTTTACACTTTATAAGCTTCGCACGATGCGTGAGCAATCCAATACGACGGAAGAATTACTTGCTGACGGTCTCCGATTAACGGCCCTTGGCAAAATGCTCCGCCTAACGAGTATGGATGAACTACCGCAGCTATTTAATATTCTCAAGGGCGATATGAGCTTCGTAGGACCAAGGCCGCTCTTGATCAAATATTTACCGCATTATACTGCTCGGGAACAGCTTCGGCATCATGTTAGACCCGGATTAACGGGACTTGCTCAAGTGGCGGGTCGAAATCAACTGAAGTGGAACGAACGACTGGAGCTGGATGCTTGCTATGTAGAACAGCAATCTATGCTGCTCGACTTAAAGATTATTGGCCTTACATTTGTCGCCATATTGCAGCGAAAGGGCATTGTCCTTGATCCGGGAAAATTCATGCTCGACTTAGATGTAGAGCGAGCGCATGGCAGCCAAAGCGTCAAATCTTAATGAAAGGGATGAGGTACCATGGACAAACATCTTGTAAAAAGTCGTATCCTCCTTTCTCCTCCACACATGAGCGGCAATGAGCAGCAATATATAAAGGAGGCTTTCGAGACGAACTGGATTGCTCCGCTAGGCCCAAATGTGGATGCCTTCGAGCAAGAAATGGCTGCATATCTCGGGGTAAGTGAAGCGGTCGCTTTAAGCTCAGGGACTGCGGCTATCCACTTGGCCCTTCGGCTTTTGGATGTCAAAGCAGGGGATCGTGTATTCTGCTCCTCACTCACCTTTGTAGCAAGTGCCAATCCGATTCTATATCAAGGAGCGGAGCCGGTATTTATTGATTCTGAGCCTGAAACCTGGAATATGTCACCTTTGGCACTTGAAAGAGCACTTCACGAGGAACTGAGGAAGGGCAGACTGCCCAAAGCCGTCGTTGCTGTAAACCTATATGGTCAAAGCGCGGATATGGACGCGATTGCAGCCTTGTGTGAATTATACAAGGTGCCTCTGATTGAAGATGCAGCTGAATCACTAGGCTCCACCTACAAAGGAAAGAAAAGTGGGACCTTCGGTCACTTTGGGGTTTATTCTTTTAATGGCAATAAGATCATTACAACCTCTGGTGGAGGTATGTTAATTTCCAATGTACCAGGAGCACTCGCTCAAGCACGCTTCCTGGCAACACAAGCCAGGGATGCGGCGCCTCATTACCAGCATAGCCAAATAGGCTATAACTACCGACTTAGCAACATTCTTGCAGGAGTAGGAAGGGCACAGCTGCAGGTGCTGGATGATCGAGTAGCAGCCCGGCGGAGGATTTTTCAGCAATATGAGCAGATGCTGGGGACACTTCCTGGCTTTGCCATGATGCCTGAAGCACAAGGCACCCTGTCCAATCGCTGGCTGACGACACTAACGATCGATAAGAATGAAGCAGGAGTATCCGTGATTGACGTTATAGAAGCGCTAGCCGCCGACAATATTGAAGCTCGTCCAGTCTGGAAGCCGCTTCATATGCAGCCGCTGTTTCGCAATAGCACTTATTACTCCCATGGCACCAAAGAGAATGTGTCTGAACAGTTGTTTGCGACAGGACTCTGTCTTCCCTCGGGATCCTCCCTTACTGAAGAGGAACAACTGCGGGTGATAACCAGTATTCAAGAGCTGGTCGAATATGCGAATCGATCGGGGCAGCAAATAAAATCGATTTCCTAATAGACGGAGGTAACTCAATGAATATAGCGGTAATCGGTACGGGGTATGTGGGGCTAGTGACGGGTGTATGTCTCTCTGAGATTGGCCATCAGGTTACCTGCATTGATATAAATGAAGAGAAAGTGGCAAAGATGAAGCAAGGGATCTCACCCATCTATGAGCCGGGTCTGGAAAAGCTAATGATTCGCAACCGTGATGCGGGCAGATTAAATTTCACCACCAGCCACCGAGAAGGCTTTCTCTGGGCGGATCTCATTATCATTGCGGTTGGAACACCGCAGAGAGAGGATGGCTCTGCTAACCTAGCCTATATTGAACAGGCCGCTAAGGATATTGGCCGCCATATTCGAAATGATAGCATTATTGTGGTTAAAAGCACGGTGCCGGTTGGAACAAACGAATATGTAAAGGCGGTTATTGAAGGCCACCTCAAGCAGATCGTTAAAATTCGTATCGCATCAAATCCAGAATTCCTCCGTGAAGGCTCAGCTGTTCATGACACGTTTCATGGGGACCGCATTGTAATCGGAGCAGAGGATGAAGAAACAGGGAAGGTGCTCGAGCAGGTATATCTACCCTTCGGCGTTCCCATCTATCAGACAGATCTACGCAGTGCGGAGATGATCAAATATGCCTCAAATGCTTTTTTGGCTACAAAAATCAGCTTTATGAATGAGATTTCCAATGTGTGCGAGAAGCTTGGTGCCAATGTAGAGCATGTAGCTCTTGGGATGGGGATGGATAAACGAATCGGGGGGCAGTTCCTGAAAGCAGGGATTGGCTATGGAGGCTCCTGTTTCCCTAAAGATACGAAAGCCCTTGTGCAGATGTCGGGGGATGTCGAATATGTATTCAAGCTGCTGCATTCTGTTATTGAAGTGAATCGGGATCAACAGACCAAGCTGGTTCGCAGCGCCATGGCTCGCTTTGGTCATGTTAAAGGGATGCGGATCGCACTGCTAGGGCTGGCATTCAAACCCAATACGGACGATATGCGTGAGGCGCCTTCCATTGCCATCGCAGAGCAATTAGTAGCACTTGGCGCAGATGTAATCGGGTATGATCCGGTGGCAATGAAAGGCGCCAAGCATGTGCTCCCCGAGGAGATGAGCTATGCCGCTTCGATTAAAGAAGCTCTGCTCGATGCGGACGCAGCCTTTATCCTCACAGAATGGCCAGAAATTGCCTCCCTAGATCTGGATCTTGCACGAGCTTGGATGAAGGAGCCGATTATTTTTGATGGTCGAAATTGCTTCACTCTAGATGCAGCCATTGCGGCAGGCTTTGAATATCACTCGATTGGCAGAAAATCTATCGTCAAAGAATCACTTCTTACAGATAATTTCTCCGAATATATCCTTGAGGCAAAGAACTAGGAAGATAGGAAGTGAGCAGGATGAAATGGAGCCGATTAAGACCGGACAGGACCAGCATGAAAAAAACAAATAGGCGCATCGTGTATTTTTTGCTGCCTCTGTTCCTGTTTCTACTTGCTGCTCCATTAGGTGTTCCTCCTATCATTCAGCTAAATTATGATATCCCTGGGCTTTTTGAACGGGAATCCACGGTTGGGGCAGGGCGTGATGGTGCTGCTCAGGGACCGATCCTTCGTGCTGAACAGAATGAGGGTCTTGTTAAAGAGCCGGAGGTCCCAAGTTACCGGGTCGAACTGCCCCGATGGGGAATTCATAGTGATGGCACAGAACCGGAGGCTACCACTAAGGGAATCAATCAAGCAATCCGTTGGGCTCGGGATAGCGGGTACGAGGGTGTTCTTCTACCTGCAGGCACCTACTTAATCAGTAAGGATAGCCGAATTGAACTCGTCAGCCATATGAGATTTGAGCTGGATCACGCCGCCGTCATCCAGAAGGAGTCCAATAGCCACGAACGTTATGATACGTTGTATATCGGTGAAGATGTCAGCCACGTCACGATTCGTGGAGGAACCTACAGAGGGGACCGGGAGGATCACGATTACTCGTCAGGTGAAACCCACGAAGGCGGCTACGGGATTGTCGTCATCGGTGGATCCCATATTATCATTGAGGAAGTAACCGCCAGCCACTTTACGGGGGATGGCATTTACATTGCGGCGCAGGATCACTATATCGACACGCTTTACACTGCCGACTTAGAGCCCGGTGGGATTGATCAGAGTGGCAAGGCTGTCCCTGATAGCCAAAGGATCCGCAGTATAAACAAGACGAAAACCAGTCTGAGGAAAAGTATTTTTAGCGAGCGGCGGGTAATCCAAATAGCCAGACCGCAGAATTTAGCTAAGGATAGCCGATTCGATATCTTCTTTTATACAGAAAATGGCGGATTCCTCAAAGCAGAGAATAACCTCGAATTTGCTTATAGCAATATTCCGATTCCGAGTAAGGCCGATTACTATCGTGTCGTCTTTAAGCAGACTGGAACGAAAGGAGTTAGTGTCGGAAGCTACGCTCAAGTTGTTGCCAAGGATGTGGTCGTGCGCCACTCTGAAATGGCGTTTAATCGCCGCCAGGGGATTTCGGTGAGCGGGGGAGAACAAATTCTTATTGAGAATAATACGATTCATGATACTTCGGGAACGGCACCTGAATCGGGAATCGACCTAGAAGGAGGCTTCCTGCCGAACCAATCGATTCAAATCAAGAGCAACTATTTCTATAATAATAAAGCCTATGACATCATTCTTTTTGATGGAAAAGACGCGATTGTCGAGGGGAATCGGATCGAATCGAAGGATGCGATCGGGCTCGCTTCTACGGAATTGTTCACAGGGGCAGTCGTTACAGGCAACACTTTTGTCGATAACAAAGTTTTAGTCGAGCGTGATCTGAATTTCACGAATAATACGCTTATGAATGTCTATGCGAAGTTCTCCGGATCAAATGTAATCGTTGAAGGTCTCCACATGACAGACTCCACACTCACAATAGACGCCAAGACAACGAACGGCGTTGAGGTAAACAATGTTAGGATGATCAATCACCTAAAGCAGGAGCATGCGCTGATCGTAAATGGCAGTGCGGTGAAGATAACCAACTTGACGATAACGGGACCTACCCTGCTGCGAAGCCTAACAGGCAGTGGAGCGAAGGGAACGGTGTTTACAGGGCTGCGAATTGTAGACTATAACGGGATCTATGGGCTTGATCTCCCCCAAGGGACGTACCGCGATTCCTTTTTTCAGTCGGATGAAACGGGTGATGCTGGGGCGGTGATCAACCAAACTGGACGGTTTATTTTTGTTGGATGTCAATTTATCAGCGCAGGTACGGGACTTACCATCGCTAACGCCGAATCAGAGATTGAGCTTCATCATTCCAGTATCAAGATTACAGCATCGATCGGGTACGGGAAAGCGGCAATCTATGTTCAAGCCGCCCAAGGGATTGCATTAACGAACAATGAGATTAATGCTGAGCAGCTTACCGATACAAACCTAGCCATCATCAAAATCAACGAATATGGCGCGAGCGACAAAGCTTATGATGTGAAAAATGTTTTAATTAAAGGCAACAGAATCACTACGAATCTGCTTGTCAAAGGGATCTCGACGATTGATGCAGGCATAGGGGCACCTCCTTACGATATCAGTGATAATAAAATGACAAATGCTGAATTGGAGCTTAGAGTGGTGGACATTAAAGAGGTGGACATTAAAGAGGTGGACATTAGAGAGGTGGACGTTAAAGAAGTGGGAGTGGACGTTAAAGAGTAAGATAATGGGGAGATTTCTGGGTGATTATAACTCGACCTCTCGGAGGACTGAGCTATATCTGCACAATACATGCCGTTCTTAAAAACTGCCCGCTGGCCAAGAATTTGGCTGCGGGCAGTTTTTTGTGATGGTATAGGAAAGTATAAGATTTTGGGGTTCCCTTACTAGTCTGAGCCAGGGACAATCCTTAGTCTGATCGGAATTAGCGAACGAGCCCAGCGTTTCATTGTCCCCTCGATCGCCAAGAATCTAACGGAAGCAGATGCCGTTATTTCGTTAAAAATGACCTATTCTGAAATCTAACGGAAATGGGAGCAACTAATTGTCTCTTTCTCCACCGAAATAGCTCCAAAAAACAGTTATAACGGCGTACAGCTCCGTTAGAAATCAAAAGTGGCCTGATATTATGGAATAACGGCTGTGCCCGCCGTTAGAACCAACACGCGTTTTTATCATCCCCCGGCAATTGATACGCACGTTCCCGCACGTTCCCGCACGTTCCCGCTGGTCCACTCCGCATACAAATGATCCAGATTGCCAATGGCGGGATACCATGTGGAGCGCAGATACTCCACTGTTCCGTAAGTAATGATTGGCTGATCTGCTATTCCAAACCTTCTAATTTCCAGTGAGGGGCTGTTGTGGTAGTATGTAGAAATAATCGTGTCAAAGAAATGAGGTAGAGACGGATGAAGATTGACTTAACGGGAAAAAGAGCTTTGGTTACGGGAGCTACGGGCGAACTTGGGAGAGTCATGGCCTTGACACTTGCCAACTGCGGAGCGGATGTGGTGATTCATTACTTGAGTAATGCAGCTAAGGCGGAGGAGCTTCGCGCAGAGATTGTTTCGCTGGGTAGACGAGCGATTATTATACAAGCCGACATTACCATGCTGGAATCCATTCTTGCCATGAAGGAGAAGGCTTACGCCGAATTTGGCGGAATGGATATTGTCGTTGCGAACGCAGTTATACAATATCAATGGAAGAGCATATTGGAGCAATCTCCAGAGGATTATTCCAGTCAGTTCGAATCCTGTGTTATGCAGAATGTATACCTCGCCAAAGCGTTCATCCCGGGGATGGTTCAGCAGCGGAGCGGGCGGATGATTGGTATCAATACGGAGTGTTCAATGCAGAACGCGCCAGGTCAGTCCGCGTATGTTGCGGGGAAGAGAGGCATGGACGGGATCTACCGGGTATTAGCCCGTGAGGTTGGCGAGAGCCAGATAACGGTTAATCAGGTGGCACCTGGTTGGACCATTAGTGAGAAAGACCGGGCGAACAACACGGAGCGAAGCGAAGCCTATGAGCATAGTGTTGCACTTAAACGCAGAGGAACGGATCAAGAAATTGCGAATGTTGTCGCTTTCCTCGCATCGGATTTGGCAAGCTTTATTACCGGAGCCTACATCCCTGTTTGTGGCGGCAATATTATGCCGGCCATTTAGGTTAGCTTAGGGGAGAAAGGAGCAATGTGATGCGGTCGTCCAACAAAACATTTGTGAGGGAAAGCAATCTAGGGCTGGGATATCCTCATAAGCTGTACTTCATTGTAATTTTACTGATAAGCTCCGCGTTCAACTTAAGGATCATCTACGATTTGCGTTTACCTTCCGGACATCAACCTTACCTATTTATTTTCTGGAACTTTTTTCTGGCATGGCTGCCTGTTCTGTTTATGGTCCTTCTAGATCTGGTGTATATCATGAAAAAGAGCCTCGCGAGGACCGTATTTATGTTCTCATCCGGGGCCTTATGGTTGTTTTTTTACCCGAATTCATCTTATATGGTGACCGATCTGCTGCATGTCTTTGCCCGCTACTCCTATGATCCTGAGCAACGTTTTTGGGGAGCCATCCCCTTCTGGCAGCATCTGCTCGGGTTGTTCCTGGTTGCATTGCTTGGGCTTCTGCTCGGGGCAATGACTTTGTTCTCCGTCCAGAATTTAGTTCGCCAATCCTTCGGGGTGTTCTGGAGCTGGTTATTTGCGGTTTGTGTCCTTATGCTCAGCAGCTTTGGTGTATATGCGGGTAGGTTTATGCGGTGGAACAGCTGGGATTTGGCGACGATCCCCGCCAATCTTACCCGGGAATTGAAGCACCTGTTTGGGGACCCAGGACAGCTAACGCATATGTGGTCATTTTGCTGGCTTTTCTTCTTCATTACATTTATTAGCTACCTCGGGATG
>JACMJI010000369.1 GCA_014380705.1 Gorillibacterium sp.
CTGAGTATCTTCATAAACCCATCGAAGAATTGAAGATCATTACTTGCCATATCGGTAATGGTGGCAGCTTGACTGCGATCGTAAACGGAGTGTCGGTTGATACTTCCATGGGTATGACTCCACTTGAAGGCTTGATGATGGGAACCCGTAGTGGAGATCTAGATCCAGCTATCGTGCCTTACGTAATGAACAAGGAAGATCTAACGGTTAATGAAGTCAATTCAATGCTTAATAAGCACAGTGGTCTTCTTGCGATTTCCGGTATCAGCAGCGATATGCGTGAAATCACGGATGGTATGGCAAATGGTGAGCCTAACACGACACTTGCCTTCAATATGTACGAATATCGGTTGCGCAAATACATCGGTTCCTATGCGGCTGCGATGAATGGAGTAGACGTCATTGTGTTTACGGCCGGCATTGGCGAAAACTCAATCATTCTCCGGGAGAAGGTTTGTGAAAACCTGACATACTTAGGTGTTGAATTGGACAAGTCACTAAATGCGATTCGTTCGGATAATCCTCGCCGTATTTCCTCAAGCCATTCGAAAGTAGAAGTGCTTGTTGTGCCGACAAATGAAGAATTGGTTATCGCTCGAGATACTTATCGTCTAATTAGCGCTAGACAAGAATCATGAAGCTGAGGATTCTCAATTCGTAAAGCCTTTTAACAAGGACCGACCGCGATTAAAAGCCGGGCGGTCCTTTGTTGTTATGTTAAGCTAAAAAATAATTTCAATTTTACACTGCCAATGTAATGGCTTAAAGTGCAAAATTGGCGGAGAAATTGTACAATGAGATGTAAGAATGGACAATCTCAAGGAGGACATTATGGCAGCAAAAAGTACAATCAGCGAAGTCAACAAACATGTTGGTCAGGAAGTGACCACAGGCTGTTGGGTGAACAATAAGCGTTCAAGCGGTAAAATTCAGTTTTTGCAACTACGAGACGGGACAGGTTACATACAAGCGGTCGTTGTCAAAAGTGAAGTATCTGAGGAAACCTGGGACGCGGCGAAGTCGCTTACTCAGGAAAGCTCACTTTACGTAACGGGACTTGTCAGAGAAGAAGCACGTAGTCAAAGCGGGTTTGAACTGACGGTTACCGGGATTGAAATTATTCAAATCGCGGTTGATTATCCGATTACTCCAAAGGAGCATGGGATTGACTATTTAATGGATCACCGTCATCTTTGGATTCGCAGTCCGCGGCAAAGAGCTGTGTTGATTATTCGTGCTCAAATCATCCGTGCGATCCAACAATTTTTCGATGATCGCGGCTTCCGTTTGGTCGATCCTCCTATTTTAACTCCGTCTTCTTGTGAAGGCACAACGGAACTTTTTCACACCAAATATTTTGATGAAGATGCTTTTCTGACGCAAAGCGGCCAATTGTATATGGAAGCAGCAGCTATGGCACTTGGTAAAGTATATTCGTTTGGTCCCACATTCCGTGCTGAGAAATCTAAAACTCGTCGCCATTTGATCGAATTTTGGATGATCGAACCAGAGATGGCATTTACGGATCTGCAAGAAAGCCTGGTGGTACAAGAAGAATTTGTTTCCTATGTTATCCAATCCGTAGTGACAAACTGCCGGAAAGAGCTGGAGACCCTGGAGCGCGATATTTCTAAGCTTGAAGCCATTCAAGCGCCGTTCCCCCGCATTACGTATGATGAAGCGATTGATTTTCTTAATGAAAGTGGATTTGAAGTTCCTTGGGGAGAGGATTTTGGTGCTCCTCACGAAACAGCCATCGCTGAAAAATATGAAAAGCCTGTCTTCATCACTCACTACCCGACGAAGATTAAAGCTTTCTATATGAAGCCTGACCCAAGCCGTCCGGAAGTGGTATTGTGTGCAGATATGATCGCACCAGAGGGTTATGGGGAGATTATCGGCGGCAGCCAACGTATTGATGACCCTCTGTTGATGGAAGAGCGTTTTACGGAGCATGAGCTCTCGACAGATGCCTATCAGTGGTATATGGACTTGAGAAAATACGGAACGGTTCCCCATGCGGGCTTTGGCCTCGGTTTAGAAAGAACAGTTGCTTGGATTTGTGGCCTAGATCACGTACGGGAGACGATTCCTTTTCCACGCTTGTTGAACCGTTTGTATCCATAATGGCTTGTCCTGGGAGATGCAGATGAAAGCGAAGAAGCAGAACCTCAAAGTGTTAGCAGAAGGGCTGCAGGCTGGCTTGCGGTCGGGTAGTGTAAACGTCTCTCACTTATTCTTAACCTCGTATGCAAGAATGGGGCTTACGGAGACAGAAGCGATGCTGCTCATTCATCTGATGACATTCATTGAGAAAGAAAACAAAGACTTTCCCACATTGGAAGAAATCCGATCAAGACTTGCGGCAAGCGAAGATATAGTGATCAAATCTTGGCAGCGACTGCTTGAAAACGGGTTCTTGAGTATTGAGGAAAGTCAGGACATTTTCACGGGTGTCCGTTACGAGCGTTATAATTTGGACTTGCTTTTTGGAAAGCTAGCCGCTCTATGGGTCGAGGAGAATGGCACAGAGTATAAGGAAGAACCCCGTAAGCCTGAGCGTGAGAAAAACCTGTTTGCCGTGTTTGAGAAAGAATTTGCGCGACCGATTACCCCTATGGAGCTTGAGACCATCTCCGGTTGGCTTGATCAGGACGGGTACAAAGAAGAGCTTATTTTCGCGGCACTCAAGGAAGCGGTATTTGCAGGCAAGGTTCATTTCCGGTATATTGACCGTATTTTACTTGATTGGCAGCGCAATCGGATTCAGACCGTGGAGCAGGCCAAAGAGCACGGCCAGAAGTTCAGAACCAGGCAGTAAAAACGACTAAACCGAATAATAAAAGGGCTGACCGCATGGGTCAGCCCTTTTTCTATACGATTACTACGAGATTCCCCATGACTCCGACCCATATTTTCATCCAAAATGGTCATCGTTCGTTTTTCCTATGCCTTGTTTTCTAAAAGCTCCTTAGCTAAAGCTTCAATGCCTTTTGCTATTTCTTTGGATCGCTCGGCACAGCGAAGAACTGCATTTTCCACGGCTTCGGTAAATAGATAGCTATCTAATTTCTCCAATGCTGCTTGTGTAGTTCCATTGGGAGAAGTTACCTTTTTGCGTAAAGTAGCGGGATCTACTCCGGTTTGTCGTACCATTGAAGCTGCACCCAGCATGGTGCTCACTGTAAGATCTAAAGCTTCTGCTTGAGTTAGGCCACCCCTCATGCCACCAGCGACGAATGCTTCCATCATGTAGTAGATATAAGCTGGACCGCTGCCAGATATACCTGTTACGATATGAAGCTGATCTTCATCTGTTTGGAGAACTTGACCGATGGCTTGGAACATTTCCTGTGTTAATGATCGGTGAACATCTTGGGTATTAGAGCTAAAGCTAATCCCTGTCATGCCAAGTCCAATACTACTGGAGGTGTTTGGCATGGTTCGGGCGATAGGGATCTGGTCGTTGTCGAGCAGGCTATGGATAACCTGGGTGGATAAACCGGCAATGACGGAAACAAGAAGCTGCTTCTCATGAAAAATACTTCGGTAAGTTAAAATGGCTTTTGGAGCATCTATTGGTTTCATCGCCAGAACAATAATATCGCTCTCTGCTGCACATGCTTTAATCTGATCCGGGTCTTGAAGAGTGGAGACTCCATATTGATTCTCAAGCATTCTTAGTTTATCCTTGTTGGAGCGATTCGTTATTGTGATCCGCTTGGGATTCGCTACTTCTTGCTTTATCAGTCCGCGCAGGATGGCTTCTGCCATCGAACCGGCTCCAATAAAAAGTATTTTTCTATCATACAAAGTGTGATTCATTTTTTTGACTCCAATCTTCACCTGCTTATATCGTGTAGGCATGCTATTCCCGGATTTGTCCATTTCCATATACATAATATTTCGTTGTTGTAAGCGCAGGTAAACCCATGGGTCCACGCGCATGCAACTTCTGTGTACTAATACCAATCTCTGCACCGAAGCCAAACTCAAAGCCATCTGTAAATCGGGTAGAAGCGTTCTGGAAGACTGCTGCTGCGTCAACATTCAGCATGAAACGGCGAGCACGATCCGCATTCTCCGTTACAATGCATTCCGAATGCATTGTTCCGTATTTGTTGATATGTGAGATCGCTTCTTCGACGTCAATTACGATACGAATATTGAGAATATAATCATTGTACTCGGTTGCGAAGTCGTTCTCCGTAACTTCTTTGATATTGCCCAGATCCCCGATTAAATCCAGTGTCTCCGCACAGCCACGCAGCTCGACAGCAGCACCGATGAACTTTTCAGCGATATGACGTAAATGGTTTTGAGCAAATTCGCGATGAACCAGCAGGGTCTCCATAGAGTTACAGACCGATGGACGCTGGACCTTGGCATTAAAGACAATAGATAAAGCTTTTTTTGGATCAGCACCGTCATCGATGAACGTGTGGCAGATACCCGCACCCGTCTCAATGACGGGAACGGTTGCATTCTCCACAACATTACGTATGAGAGAGTGGCCGCCACGAGGGATCAAAACATCAAGAAGTCCATTTAAGCGCAGCATTTCATCTACAGATGAACGATCAGGACTTTCTACCAATTGAACAGACTCAGCAGGTACAGCAGACTTCGCTAAAGCAAGATGAAGAATTTCGACAAGCTTACGATTGGATGCCAGAGCATCTGACCCTCCTCGTAAAAGAACAGCATTGCCCGACTTCACACAGAGTCCCACTGCATCGACAGTTACGTTAGGTCTTGCTTCATAAATAATGCCAATCACACCCAGTGGAACGCGAATTTTGCGAATCAATAATCCGTTTGGGCGTTCGATTTCATCGATTAGATCACCAATAGGGTCAGGAAGCAATGTAATTTGCCGCAGCCCAACCGCTATGTCCTCAATACGTTTCGTAGTAAGTGTAAGGCGGTCAATTAGTGAGGACGTTAAGCCGTTGGCTACCCCATTATCAATGTCTACACGATTAGCTGCAATTAAATCCTCCTGACTAGCTAATAGTTCATCTGCCATCAGTTGCAGTGCTGTGTTTTTTTGTTCCGTGGTCAATTGATTCAATTTAGTGGTAGTACGCTTAGCTAAGCTGGCTTTATCTTTAACTTCACTCATTTGGATCATCCCTCCTTAACGGATTGCTTCATGTTTGACTCAGTACGTTCCTAACTAAACCGTGGCAATCCACTCATCGCGATGAATCACTTCGATTCGCATCACTTGAACCTGTTTCATTGCTTCTTCTGTAGACATACCTAAAACCATATGCAATTGCCATGCTGCATAATTAACGATACCACGTCCAATCGTATGCCGCTCCGCATTCTGGACTTCGATCACATCTCCAGGACAAAAATCACCGGATGCATCCGTTATACCCGCAGGAAGAAGGCTTTTGCCCCCAGTAAGCAGGGCATTCTCAGCACCGCGATCCACAATGATGACCCCTTGAGGCATAGAATGAAAACCAACCCACTGTTTTTTTGTTGATAAGGTGTGGGAGGACGTTTCAAAATAAGTACCTTTGCCTTTGCCGGAAATAGCATTTATTAGATCGCCTGCCTCGGTCACTCTTCCAACAAAGACAGAAACTCCACCTCTTGTTGAGATGCGTGCTGCTTCTACTTTAGAACGCATTCCACCTGTCCCTACGGATGAACCGGAACCCCCAGCCATTTGGAGAAGGTCGTTGTCAATGTTTGTGACATATTCGATCTTCCTGGCTTCTGGATTTTTGCGCGGGTCTGCCGTGAAAAGACCCTCCGTATCCGTAAGGATCGCTAAGCGATCTGCTTTGATGAGGTTAGCAACAAGAGCCGAGAGCATATCATTATCGCCAAATTTGAGTTCGTTTACGGAGACGGTGTCATTCTCATTAATAATGGGGATAATTCGATGCTTAATTAACTCATCGATTGTCATTAAAGCATTGTGTATCCGAGATTGGTTCGAGAAATCTGACCTTGTGAGCAGAATCTGAGCCACCGTAATATTGTATTTGGAAAAAGACTCCTGATAGGCTTGCATCAGTAAAGCTTGCCCAACCGCTGCTGCTGCTTGTTGCTCGTGAAGAAATTTGGGTCGTTTACGGTAACCAATCTTAGTAAAGCCGGCGGCAACGGCACCTGATGTAACTAGGAGAGGTTGCTTGTCGTTTTGATGCAGGGAAGCAAGCTCAGAAGCAAAGAAATCAATTTTATTGCGATTGAGCCCTCCCTCATCGGATGTGAGTGAACTGCTGCCAATTTTGACTACGTAACGTTGCATAAGGATCCCTTCTTACTGTTATGTATGGGGTTGTTGTTCATTCTGATTATAAGTAAAAAGACTTTCGTCTTTATTAGACGAAAGTCCCGCCGAGGTGTCGTTCCAAGGAGCGGAACTTCCGATTGTTACGGTCGAATTGTTTCTTCAAAAGAGAATAGCTTCGTGTTAAAATAATTTGCGGACGTTAATCCTTGTCTTAGAATATCACGACTAGAAAGGGTTTGTAAAGAAATTGCCCCTGGGTCTGGGTCAAAAAACCGCAAAAATAAACTTGGGATTTTACATTTAAGAAAAAGAAGTTTGACACTATAATGTTTTTGCAAATTTTAGAATAATAACCGTTAATAAGAAGGGCCGCATTGCGGCGCAAATTGAGAAGGTGCAAGAAGAGATCAAGCGAATCAAGGGACGGATTCGTTTTATTGATCAGAATGTTTTCCGATACGATGTATTCCATTGTTTCATTCCTTAGAGCCTTCCTTATTATCTTTGTCAATGTTATTCCTTTTATTGTTATCATTAGTCTTATTGCGATTCCCGTATTTTATTTCTGGAGTAAGAACCGAAAGTCATCATAACGAACTTAGGTTAATGAGTGCAAGTTGATTGTATTGTAGATGATTATATTTAGAAAGCCGAAAAGCTTGCATGGAGTTTTCACGCAGTCTCGGCTTTCTAATAATTTATGGTTGACATGTTGCATCTGCGGTGGTATGATATAAAAGTTGTCTCGCAAGGACAACCCAAGTTAAGAAAATAACGGTTGACAAGATAGTGTTCTGGATGATACAATGTTTGTCCGGGAGAAATTACATGATTCTTTAATCGCCGGGAAAATATGGTCCTTTGAAAACTGAACAACGAGTAAACAAGCAGCGTGACAAGGCTTCGGCCAGAGTCACACAAAAACAAACACGTTAGTGTTGAATTGAGCAATATCAGCTTTTTCTGGATGAACGAATCGAAGCCTCGGCTTTGAAGAAACTCATCTTCATGGAGAGTTTGATCCTGGCTCAGGACGAACGCTGGCGGCGTGCCTAATACATGCAAGTCGAGCGGAGTTTCGGAA
>JACMJI010000370.1 GCA_014380705.1 Gorillibacterium sp.
AGAAGTTCCTGCGCGAGGATAAAAACCCCTTGCCTTGGTTCCATTACCATCCATTGCTCCTCCGAAATGAAACGGACATGAGCCCTATGCTCCTTTAACTCCAATTGTTGAAGCTTACGGTGATATGGACTTTTCTCAATCACTTCATAGGTCATCTTCTCATAAACGGTTGGGTAGATCTCCTGGACGGTATCCAGAATGGTTTTCGCCATCTTACCTGTCCCACCGCCCCATTCAGCCAGTATCACTAAAGTTGGATTAAGCTCCACTAAGCTCGCATAATAACGGCCGATTACTTTAGCCATGATACCGCCGACGTCAGATGCTGTGTAAAAATCACCCTCTACACCGATTTTCTGCTTATCTGAACAGTAATAACCAAACTGAGGATGATACAAACAAAGCTCCATATAATCATGAAAGGTAATGCACCCTTCTGGAGCTTGTTTCATTAATAAACGCAATTCCCCGACTAAGTCAGTTTGCTGTCGTTCTTCCATTGTTTCCGCCTCCCTTTACCCTATGCAACTATGTTATAATAAAAGCCGTCTGTTCTACAGAGATATTTAATCAAAGGAGACATACCTAATCTATGAACCGAAGAAAAGTGCTCGTGCTATCCCTTGTTGCTGCAGCCATGCTTTCTACAGGTTGCACAAGAGATAAAGGTGAAACAAAAGAAACCTTCATAAATGCTCTAACCAAGCAGTCGGAGATAAAACAATACACTTTTGCTGGCAGTGCAGATCTGGACATTGGACTAGCTGCGCCAAACGCCAATAGTCAAGCCGCTACTGCTAGCTTGATCTCGATGTTTGGAAAAAGCAAATGGAGTTGGGAGGGGGCTAGTGCAGCAGAACCGTTTCGTATGGAAGGACGCTACACACTGAACACAGGCGACACATCCTTTACCTTCCCACTCATTTTTAGAGATGATGTTATCTATATGAGCGTTCCACTGCTAAATAAGAAAGATGAATACTTTTCGTTCGACTTGAAAAAGCTGGGTGCATCTCAATCTCCCTCCGGCTCTAGCAACCTCAAGAATATCAACATAGTTGTTTCCCGTTCTCTCCAAACCATGGTATCTGATTTCGATTACCAATGGTTTAAGAAGATGAAGAAGCCAACTGAGCTTATGGACGGATCAAAGGGGACTCTTATTCGTGTAGAAATAACAGACAAGAACAAAGCCGCCCTGACGGAGAAAGTAAAAATCCAACTAGCCGCGATTATCAACGATTGGGAAACACAAGGCCTTATGACCAAGGGGCAAGCCGTTAATTTCAAGACTGGCGCTGACAAGGTTTTTGCAGTTACTGGCGGTGAATTTACGCTAGTGATTGATGAGGCAGGATTTATTCGTACTGAAACCATTAATGTGGATTATTCAGCAGGCGGAGGCACGGAGGCGGCACAACCCCGCCATTTCTATTATCGCCAAGAGTTTAAAGGAATTAATGCTGCACCTGATTTTAAGTTGGACACACCCAAGCATATTCGACCCATTGATGAAGTACTTGAACTACTCAAAGATGATTCTAAATAATACTAGTCCTTAACCCAGTATACCAACCGCTCCCCATTTGCATTATTTTGCAGTAGGGAGCCATTTTTTGTTGTCATCTTATTCCGTTCCGTATTATATTTTAAAGGGGAAGGTATTTGTCCAAGGAGGGAGTAACCGCATGCAAAAAGGACTAAAACGATTGCTTATCATTTATATAACCGTTTTTTTATCCATTAGCGGAATAACGCCTGCTTATGCGGAATTGAGTATAGAGGAAACCCGTAAACTTCTCCAGCAAAGCTTGACGGTTGTTCAGATTGATCAAGAAATTAGCCGCATAACCCAAGAGGAAACGACGATAACCATTGAAATCATCAAATCCGAGGTAGAAATGACCCTTCAAGAGAAAAAAACTGCGAAAACCCGTGAACGTCTCGGCAAGGTGCTGCGGTCATATTATAAGGGCGAAAGAGAATCACTGTGGCTTCTAATATTTAACGCTAAATCCTTTGGCCAACTGCTAAGAATGTATAATTATTTATCTTACCTATATAAAAGCGACGAAATTGCTTTTCAAGCTTACAAAGCGGAATATCGCACATTGAAAAATCTTCGCCAGAAGCTAGAAATAACCAAGACAGGGTTAGCTAATCTGAAGCAAGAATTTATCAAGCAACGAGAACGTGTAGTTAGCTTGCAGCAGGAGATTGACCAAACTCTTGACGCACATCCAGACGCGGCTGCCGCAATTGCTATTCAATTGGAGCAGGTTAAGTCGGATTGGC
>JACMJI010000030.1 GCA_014380705.1 Gorillibacterium sp.
GCAGCTTTCAACTCAGACTAGCCTTGTGTCCGTCCATCTGGAGGAAGGACTTGGAACTGTAGAATGGGCTTACGAAATGCATCTCGCTGGTGAGTTTGTTGGGAAATATCAACTGGCTGTATTGATCGAAGAAGCTGGGCTGTGCTAGCTAACCCAGCTTCCTCGATCAGTAGCAGGCTCAGTTTCGCTGATGCGTCCGGGGAAGTCCCTTTCTTAAGTAGCCGGGTAGGTATTGGTTAAGGGACAACCCCCCTCCGCTTGTCACCGTGCTAGTGAATTTAAGCATTGAGCGGCATTAACTTGCCCAGCCTTAAGTTGAACCCGACCAATTGTCACCTTTGTTGAAGATTGGACAAGCGTTCGTTTGATCATCCTCGGGGACATTTCGGGCTTTGCGGATAGAATCAGCGCAATAACCCCAGTGACGTGAGACGTAGCCATAGAAGTGCCACTCAATTCCTGGTAAAAACCGTTTAACCAGGTGGAAATGACCTTGTTGCCAGGGGCATAGATGTCAATACGTTTTCCCCGATTGCTAAATGCTGCGATTTTACTGTGCTTGGTGGTTGCGCCAACTGCGATAACATTTCGGTAGCGTGCGGGGTAATCAATCGCCCCAACTCTCCCTTCATTTCCAGAAGAGGCTACAATGACAGTGCCCATGCGATACGCAATTTGCAAGGCTTCCTCTAGCGCTTTATGCGGGGTCTTCATCCCAAAGCTCATATTGATAATATCCATCTGATTGTCAATACACCACTGTACACCCGTTACAATGTCGGAAACATAAGCGGTACCATTTCGGTCAAAAGCTTTCACTGCGTAGAGTTGAGCTTCGGGTGCCACGCCAAGTAAACCTGAAAGCATGGAAGTTGCGGCAATCGTTCCAGCAATATGCGTACCGTGACCATTGTCATCCAAAGGGGGATGACGGGGTTCAACCAGATTAATGCCTCCTGCCGTCGCCTGGCGGAGATCAGGATGAGTATAGTCAATGCCGGTGTCGATAATAGCTATTTTAACCTTAGCTCCTGAAGAACGGCTCCAAGCGGCTGGTGCCTTAATCTCACGAATTCCCCAGGGTATTTGCGGCGATTGTCCAAGTGATCCTATTGGGGTGGGCGAAGGAAATAACGAAGGAACTCTTATGTTCGTAGGCATCCTGTTGCTAATCTGTACCCCTTCCTTTATTGTTGGATGTTCAGTGCCTCCGTCGCCAAAAGAAAGACAGGAATCTGGATTAACAACAATCCGCGGATATAGCGAAATCAATGGATTAGGATTTTTTAAATAGCAAGAAAAACCGTAAATGAGGGGTAAAGGACGCATAGTGGGAAACAGAGGGAAGAGAGCAGACCCTTGCCTGACATATTGCAGAACCTCTTGATAGTCATGGGTCGACCGAAATTGAATAATATGCCGGGTGCCGGCTGTCTCTATCCGAAGTGCATCATGAAGGCAAGCGACATAATGGGTATTTCTCACGGGAGCCTCCCCTTTGCGGATAATCTTGGCATATCCTATGAAGAGGATATCGCAATGGACTCCGGTGGTTGCCCCCCTTAGATGAAATTAGACATTAACCCGTGACAACCGGCTCATTCAAGCATAAGATGAAGCGAGGATAATTCCGGAATCCTCGTTCGGGTGCGAAGAGCCTGTCATGCAGACTCATCCGGGAGGGTACAGTCAAAGCGGGGACAATCCCCGCTTTTCTTAATTCTGCTTCCGTATCGGTAAACACAGCGCCAAAGACGCCGACAGGCGTTTATCCTTGCGAAATGAAATATTTGATATGTAAGCAGATTCGGATGTCGATAATGTAAACGAGGGTTTTTAACTGCCAAGTATAAGTAAGGTTATTCTGTTCCTTGCTTTTTTTGTGGAAATAGGTTTTACTATATGAATATATTGGGCAAAATTTCACTTGGAACAAAAAGTTTGAGGAGTGTGTTCTCATTGAGCAACCAACAATATCCACCTCTTAAATTGTCATTGGAGCAGGCTAAAGAAACGCCAATGGTTGATCTGGCCTTTTTCGTCCTGAAGGCGGCCAATACGCCGTTCTACTATCGTGATCTGATGACAGAGGTCTCGAAATACAAAGGCTTTTCGGATGAGCAAACACGAAACGTCATTGCTCAGCTGTATACCGAGATCAATGTAGACGGACGCTTTGCTTGCGTCGGAAATAACCTTTGGGGCTTAAAGCGGTGGTATCCTGTAGACAACAAAGCAGAGGATGCCATGGGTGGCGGCAAGCATCCGCGGATCATTAATGATGAAGAAGATGACATGGACGAAGAAGAGGTTTACCCAGAAGAAGAAGAAACCTATACTACAGAAGAGGATTTTGACTCCTTTGATGAGGATCGGGAAGAAGCAGCTGAAGAAGAGGAAGAAGAAGAAGAATTCTTTCCAGAAGAAGTCGTTGACGACACTGACGATTCTGAAGATAGCGAAGAAACATCGGTTGATGGCACCGAAGATGACTTTGAAGAAGATTTGGATGTATCAGATGAGTCAGATGAGGAAGAGGATGAAGAAGACAACTAACGTGTGTTTTCGCTATTCCTTTATGTCCGTATGATTTTAATAATTAGCGTCGCCAAGAGTTTATTTCTGCCGCTTGACAGCCAACTCCCAACAGAGTAAACTATTTCATGGGCTCGTGATCAAAGAGAAATTGAATACTTATAATAAAAAGTGCCCCGTAGCCACGGGTGTCACTTTTTTGCTTTTTACTTATCGGAATTCATGAAATTTATTTATAAATGAATTTTGATTATTCATAGGTAAATAAAAACATTTGGCTTCGGTAAATTCTTATGCACGTTGGTAAACAGCACCGTCCTTAAGGATGCGAGACTCTTTAACAATGTACTTGTTTGCTATGCTAAATAGGGGCTAACAACATCCAGGGGGGAAAAGTGTGACGAAGTATATTTTTGTAACAGGCGGGGTAGTATCCTCTTTGGGAAAAGGCATAACAGCAGCATCTCTGGGCAGATTGCTCAAAAATCGCGGACTTAAGGTAATCATCCAGAAATTTGATCCTTACCTTAATGTCGATCCAGGGACCATGAGTCCTTACCAGCACGGAGAAGTTTTTGTTACAGAAGACGGCGCTGAAACGGATCTGGATTTGGGCCATTACGAGCGTTTTATCGACAATAACCTATCTAAGAACAGCAATGTGACAACGGGGAAGGTTTACTCCTCTGTCATTTCTAAGGAGCGTCGGGGTGAATATTTGGGGGGTACAGTCCAAGTCATCCCACACATCACAAATGAAATCAAAGATCGCGTATTCCGTGCTGGGCGAGAGTCCCAGGCAGATGTCGTCATCACTGAAATCGGTGGAACCGTCGGCGATATTGAAAGCTTGCCTTTCCTTGAAGCCATTCGCCAAATCAAAAGTGATATCGGTCGGGAAAATGTCATGTATATCCACGTCACCCTCATCCCCTATTTAAAGGCAGCAGGCGAAGTGAAAACCAAACCGACTCAACATAGTGTTAAAGAGCTGCGTAGTATCGGAATTCAACCGAACGTTATTGTATGCCGGACGGAAAAACCACTAACGGAAGAAATGAAACGCAAAATAGCATTATTCTGCGACATTGATGCCGCTGCAGTTATCGAGGGTATCGATGCAGATACACTTTATGAGGTTCCAATGATGTACCGTGATCAAGGACTTGACGAATTTGTAGTCAATCACCTAAAGCTTGACGCTAAGCCTTTGGAACTTACGGAATGGGAAGAAATGGTCAGTCGAATTAAGAAGCTGGAATACCAAACTGAAATTGCAATTGTCGGTAAATATGTTGCTTTACATGATGCTTATTTAAGTGTTGTCGAGGCTTTATCCCATGCAGGATTTGCGCATAATACCGAAGTTAAAATTCGTTGGGTTAATGCAGAAGAAGTCTTTGAGCATAACGTCGATGCATTGCTAAGTGGTGTCCAAGGTATTCTTGTTCCCGGTGGTTTTGGGGATCGCGGCATCGAAGGGAAGATCATAGCCATTCGTTACGCGAGGGAAAAAAAGGTTCCTTTCTTCGGGATCTGTCTTGGTATGCAAGTTGCGGTTATTGAATATGCGCGTTATGTGGCTGGACTTACCCATGCAAACAGCTCCGAGATCGACGCGAAAACCCCTTATCCGGTAATCGATCTTTTGCCAGAGCAAAAGGATATCGAGGATATGGGAGGCACGATGCGTCTTGGTTTATATCCATGTAAGTTAGCACCGGGAAGCTTAGCGGAAGCCTGTTATCAGGACGAATTGGTTTATGAACGCCATCGTCACCGGTATGAATTTAATAATCAGTACCGTGATGAGATTGAAGGCGCAGGTCTTAAAATTACGGGGACCTCACCTGATGGACGTTTGGTTGAAATGATTGAGCTGCCAGGGCATCCGTGGTTCCTTGCTGTGCAGTTCCATCCGGAATTTGCATCGCGGCCAAACCGGCCCCAACCATTGTTCCGCGAGTTTGTAAAAGCAGCTTTCGAGCAACAACGCTAATCTGCAACAAGAAGAATTTATTTTCACTAATCTTGGAAGGATATCGCGGAATTTCGTCGAATGTAAGTTTCTAGAAGAAATTCCATCTTCGAGGGGGGTTGCCTAGTGAAAACGAAAAAGTTATTGATCGTTGACGATCAGAACGGAATCAGGGTTCTTCTTGTTGAAGTATTTTCAAGCGAAGGTTATCAGACTTTTCAAGCAGCTAATGGTAAGCTTGCTCTAGAAATTGTTAGAGCAGAATCACCGGATCTTGTTCTTCTTGATATGAAAATACCTGGAATGGATGGGCTTGATATCCTCAAGCACATTAAACAGATCGATCCTGCCATGAAAGTCATCATGATGACAGCATATGGCGAGCTAGATATGATTAAAGAGGCATCGGATCTTGGCGCACTTATGCATTTTACGAAGCCATTTGACATTGATGAGCTGCGCCAAGCCGTAAACCACTACCTGCGTACTGCCTCCGCTAGCGGCCTTTAGAAGATCCTGCAAAGGATCTTTTTTTTGCCTGCGTGCAGAGGCACGCATGAATACCATCCCCGGATTCGATTAACAAAAATCTATCATAGGCATCCAAAGTGTGACAGTAGCCTATCGCATCATTGCTCATTACCCACCTGCTGGCTATATGGTGGATTTCCGCATTCTGTATGATTTTTCATACAGAATAACGGGTTTAGCATCCACGGTGACCATTCTGTATGATTTTTCATACAGAATCCGCTCCCTCACCCTCCGTTCCACCAAATCAAATCGGGACACTGTCTTTTGCCGAATACTCATACATAGATATCCCGTTCCGTCATGCCCCTACTATTACCCTGAATCTACCTTTCTCTTTCAGATTGCGTTTATGCTTAACCCAACTTTCCGGCACCTTTAAAGGTTGTCTCATTCATCAAGAAATTTATCTAATCTACTTTCTCGCCATGACGCAATCGTATGTAATACTTGGAAGCATCATCTCGTATAATTTTTTTGTTAGAAAAGGTTATATTTATAGGGTTTTTTATTGTTTCTTTTGCTTGTGCTGTGGCTATGATATAATATACAAGTATGACTGATGGGAGGGTCGGCGGACACCTCTCTGTAAGAAGAGAAACGCAACATACTTTTAGGAGGAATAGAACCATGGCACTCGTTTCGATGAATGAATTTTTACCTAAAGCGAAAGCGGATAAATACGCTGTCGGACAATTCAATATGAACAACCTGGAGTTTGCGCAAGCAATCACCCAAGCAGGTATGGAGCTTAACGCCCCATTTATTTTCGGTGTTAGCGAAGGCGCACTGAAATACATGGGTATTGAGTACACCGTTGCATTAGCTGAAGCTTCTTCTAAGAAGTCCGGTCTTCCAATCGCCCTTCATTTGGACCATGGAAGTTCCTTTGAAGTTGCAATGAAATGTATTCGCGCTGGATTTAGCTCCGTTATGTTTGACGGCTCCCACCACTCTTACGAAGATAATATTCGTCTGACCAAAGAGATTGTTAAAGCTGCGCACGCAATGGGCGTTTCCGTTGAGGGTGAGCTTGGAACGATCGGTGGTACGGAAGACGATCTTACCGTTGCTGAAGAGAATGCTAACCTTGCTAAACCTGAAGAAGCTATTCGTTTCTTTGAAGAAACGGGTGTAGATGCATTGGCAATAGCTGTTGGTACGGCTCACGGTATGTATGCTGGCGTTCCCAAAATCCACTATGACATCATTGAGCAAGTAGCACGTGCCATTCCAATTTCTCTCGTTCTGCATGGTGGTTCCGGTGTTCCTGACCAAATGATCATCGATGCTATTAAAGCCGGTGTAACGAAGATCAATGTTAACACGGAGAATCAAGTTGCTAGTACACAAGCAATCCGTGACGTATTGAACAAAGACTCTAAAGTATACGACCCGCGCAAATACTTGACTCCTGCCCGTAACGCAATGGTAGAGGTTGTTAAATCCAAGATGATTCTTTTTGGAAGCTCAAACAAAGCATAAAGAGAAGATTGTTTGAGAGGCTCACCAAATACTTAACAGAGTATTTTTTTTGACTCTACTAAAGTCGTCTACTAAAGTCGGAATCAAATAAGATTTCCTCTTATGAGGTTTTCTGATTCACGGCTTTTAGGGGCAAAGGGTTTTTCCTTAGTTCCTAAACTAAACGCACACAATCGAAGGAAAAAACATCGGCTTCCGGTGTTTTTTTCCTTCATACTTTTGTAATGATCTGGAAGGAAATGTGACGGTATGGATAAATTGTTGATCGTGGGGGGAAAACCACTTCGCGGAACAGTGCAAATCAGCGGGGCGAAGAACAGTGCAGTCGCGCTTATTCCTGCTGCTATCTTGGCGGAATCGACGGTTATATTGGACAACCTACCTGAATTAAGTGATGTGGCAATCTATTCAGAAATCCTCACAGAATTAGGGGCTGTAGTTCAGCGTGGCGGTGATCAAATGATCATTGATCCTTCTGCGTTACGATCTTTTCCAATGCCCAACGGCAACGTCAAAAAGCTTCGTGCCTCTTACTACTTGATGGGTGCTATGTTAGGTAGATTTGGAGAAGCGGTTATCGGATTGCCAGGTGGATGTAATTTTGAACCACGACCGATTGATCAGCATATTAAAGGGTTTGAAGCACTAGGTGCCAAGGTAAGTAACGAAGGCGGAGCTATACATATCCGTGCCAAGGAGCTTCGTGGGGCCAAGGTTTATCTTGATGTCGTAAGCGTAGGGGCAACGATTAATCTTATGCTGGCGGCTGCTCGTGCGAAAGGCGTTACTATTATCGAAAATGCGGCAAAAGAGCCTGAAATCATAGATGTTGCAACGCTGCTTAATTCAATGGGTGCTAGAATTATTGGTGTCGGAACGGAGACGATCCGAATTGAAGGCGTTGATTCTTTACACGGGTGCCGGCACTCGATTATACCGGATCGGATACAGGCTGCAACTTACATGATTGCTGCTGCGGCAACACGCGGGGATGTCGTTGTTGATAATGTCATTCCAAAGCATTTAGAAGCGATTACAGCCAAGATGCTGGAGATGGGTATTGGGATTGAAGAAATGGACGAGTCTATTCGAATTATTGGTCGTCCAACCTATGACCCGGTTGATGTCCGGGCGCTTGTTTACCCCGGTTTTGCCACAGATATTCAGTCGCCGATGTGCAGTCTGCTTACACAGGCGATCGGTACAAGTATTTTAACGGATTATGTATTCTCTGGGCGGTTCAAATACATTCCAGAACTGATCCGAATGGGGGCCAACATTAAGCTGGAGGGGCGCTCCGCTATTATAACGGGCGGGCAACTAAATGCAGCTAGTGTGAGAGCAACGGATCTACGAGCAGGTGCAGCACTTGTTGTAGCAGGGCTAACAGTTCCCGATGGTATCACGAGAATAACCGGAGTAGAGTATATTGATCGGGGCTATGATCGCCTAGTTGATAATCTAACTGGACTTGGCGCCGAAATATGGCGTGAATAGAAGAAAACAATAAAACAATAGAGTGGTGATTGAATGGATATGCAACTCGCTCAATTAGAAGAGCTTAAATTAACGGAACTTTACAAGCTCGCCAAAATGCATCAGATTCCGTATTATGGGCAGATGAAGAAGAAAGAATTAATCTTTGCTATTCTTAGAGCTCAAGCGGAAAAAGGCGGCTTGATGTTTATGCAGGGAGTACTGGACATTCTTCAGGAGGGCTTCGGCTTCTTGCGCCCGATTAATTATCTACCCAGTGCAGAAGATATTTACATCTCTGCTTCACAGATTCGCAAGTTTGACTTAAGATCGGGAGATATGGTTTCGGGCAAGTGCCGACCACCGAAGGAGAACGAACGATATTTTGGTCTCCTGCAGGTAGAGGCTGTCAATGGTGAGAAGCCAGATACGGCTGCTGAACGGCTTCATTTCCCCGCCCTTACCCCATTGTATCCGCAGAAGAAAGTTGTTTTGGAAACTTCCCCAACTCACCTGTCCACTCGTGTTATGGATCTGCTCTGTCCTGTTGGCCTTGGTCAACGTGGATTGATTGTCGCTCCCCCCAAAGCAGGTAAAACTCTGTTGCTTAAGGAAATTGCCAATAGCATTTCAATCAATTACCCAGAAATCTCACTCTTTGTGCTGCTTATTGATGAGCGCCCAGAAGAAGTTACGGACATGCAGCGATCAGTCAAAGGCGAAGTGATTGCTTCAACCTTCGATGAATTGCCTGAAAATCATATTAAGGTAGCAGAATTAGTCTTGGAGCGTGCGATGCGTTTGGTTGAGAGCAAGAAGGATGTTGTCATTCTAATGGATAGTATTACTCGGCTTGCAAGAGCCTATAACTTGGTGGCGCCGCCAACAGGTAGAACCTTATCCGGGGGAATAGATCCAGGTGCCTTCCATAAACCCAAACGCTTCTTCGGTGCAGCCCGAAATATTGAAGAGGGCGGCAGTTTGACGATTCTAGCTACGGCTTTGGTTGAAACGGGCTCGCGAATGGATGATGTCATCTATGAAGAGTTTAAGGGAACAGGGAACCTTGAACTCCACTTGGACCGCAAGCTTGCGGAACGACGCATTTTTCCTGCTATCGATATTCGTAAATCAGGTACACGCAGAGAGGAAATGCTTCTCACCAAGGAAGAGTTGGAGAAAGTATGGGCACTTCGAAAGAATATGCAAGACAGCTATGATGTTACGGATTCTTTCCTCAAGAAGCTTGCTGAGGCCAAGACTAATCAAGAGTTTTTAGATATGATGGACGTTAAGAGCGCTCCCCCAGCTAGAAAACCCCGGACGACCGTCTCATAAGCCACAACAAGGAGATTCAACATGAATTTGGTATATGCAGATCAGGAAGGTAATGTCTTTGATCATCCAGACTATTTGCCGCTCGCTCGCAGTGGTGATCAGGTGGTTGAGATTCTGGCGGATGAATTGATCCCGCTTCCCGAAGGTGCTACATTGGTGGGGTTGCCAAGTACGCGCCCTCTCTGTATGGATCCGAAGAGCGGCAACATGCTTCCCTTGCCTGGTAATTACCAAGCAGTAGGTGCCCTTTTGCCACAGGGCTACACGCGCCTTTTATTGCCAGGTTATGCTAAGACAAGTCGTAAGGAAGTGCTTCCTCTTTTTGGATACACGGCAGTTGTTTGGAAAAATGGTGGGTTCTGGGTGACGGCGGAGCAAAGTGATGATCCCGATCCGTGGAATCCACTAAATTGCGATCCGGATGAACTCCAAAAGGGTGTAGATAAACTGGTCAATCGTTATCCAGATAACCGGTTAATTGATCATTTATCTCATTGTGCACTAGGGTATGAATGCTTAACAGCTTCAAACACCTTTTTGCAGCGTCTAGAGGGAGCCATTCCTGTTTCCTACTCTTGTAATGCAGGCTGCTTCGGCTGTATCTCTGAGCAACCGGATGATAGTGGATTCCCCTCCCCACAGACAAGGTTAACCTTCCGACCAAGTGTAGATGAAGTTTCTCAGATCATGTTGGAGCACTTAAAGCACCCGGAAAGTATTGTCAGTTTCGGCCAGGGCTGTGAAGGTGAGCCTTCCACACAAGCACCAATTATTATTGGTGCAATCAAGAAAGTTCGCAAAGTGAACAACCTGGGTTTCATTAATATGAACACAAACGCAGGGCTTACGGATCATATTCGCGATATCGTGGATGCCGGACTCCAGCTTATGCGGGTGAGTACAATCAGTGCTTTAGATGAGCACTACAATGCTTATTATCGACCTCGAGGGTATACGCTCGCTAATGTAGAGAAATCAATCCGTTACGCAACTGATCATGGTGTTCTTGTGTCTCTCAACTATTTGATTTTCCCTGGGGTAACTGATCGGGAAGAAGAAATGGATGCCATGATTGGTCTCATTCGCCGCTCGGGTATTAAGTTAATCCAAATGCGCAATTTGAATATCGATCCGGAGAGCTACCTTGATCTGATACCTCCAGCTAGCAGTGATGTCGTTGGCATGAAACAATTGCTTGAAATCTATCGAGAGGAACTTCCCGATGTTTCCATCGGTTCCTATACCCATACACCAAAGGGGCTTGAGCATAAGATCAAGTTAGAAAAAGCTAAATTACAAAGATAATGGCAAATTGGTAAAATAGTGAGCATCAGGCAAAACTCCCGCAATATATTACTTGCTTTTGCGGATTTGACCATGCTATAATTCGTTTATGTGTCCAGTTAACTCTGGGTCGACATAACAGACCCAGGGCGGAAAGAGGTGAAAGAGTATGAAACAAGGAATTCATCCTAACTACAATGCAACGAGTGTTACCTGTGCATGTGGCAACACTTTTGAAGCAGGTTCCGTAAAAAACAACGTTCGCGTTGAAATTTGCTCGGCTTGTCACCCGTTCTTCACCGGTAAGCAAAAATTCTTGGATGCCGGCGGACGTGTTGATAAGTTCAAGAAGAAATACGGTATCTAATTTAATGTTTTGTTGTTTAAAAGACAAAACCTTCCTTTGTTGGAAGGTTTTTTTGTTGCGCGAGAAACATCATTGGGTTATAATATGAGTTACCGTGCTAGATGGGGAGGCAGCGGTGCCCTGTAACCCGCAATCCGCTACAGCGGGATTGAATCCCTGTCAGAGGTCTTGTTGATGTGAGGTCTGACGTTTATACGAAGTGTTGACAGCCGGGTCCCTCGCAATGGATGCCCGTGAATCCGGTCAGGTCCGGAAGGAAGCAGCCGTAAGTGGGATGTTTCATGTGCCGAGGGGTAGCCTAGCTTGAGCTTACGATAAATGTTCCGCTTGGGTCGCAATGATCAATGACAGGTGCACGGTCTTACCAAGAGGTAACGAGAACATTTCCATTATTATTGGAAATGTTTTTTTGTTATTATTCAAAACAAGAAGGATATCAGAAATTTACATAGAATGTATTGTTGTACTAGAAAGATTTTAATAATAATTTTGACCATTCTTTGAGGTAGGAGGTAAGGTTCTTGTTGTCTCCACAAAAATGGTGCATGAACACATCTTTGAATTCCATCATGGAAATAATTAGCCAATGCCGCCAGTATGCTGTGTTATTAGC
>JACMJI010000371.1 GCA_014380705.1 Gorillibacterium sp.
GTCGTTACGCACAACCGATATCTGTTGAATCATTGTTTCAACAAAATCATACACCATGAAAACAAGGAGATCCAAGAATTTGACGGGCGATATATCGAGTATAACTTCTCATTGCTTCAGACTAAAATTGAGCTGCAAGAACTCGCAATCGCTGAAGAAGAAGAAATCGAGCGAAACGATAACATCATCGATAATCTTAGAGCGATCGCGACTTATAATTCAGAAGCATCCAGAGGCAGAGCGTTAAAAGCCAGGGTTAGGTTTCAAGAAAGATTGGAAGCGCGTAGAATCAAAGCGCCGTTTGTCAATATTAAGCAGCCGGATATTACTTTTGGTGTGGATCATGAAATGGAAGACACCACTGTTGTAAATGTCCATGATTATAGCGTTGCCTTCGATGAGCTGCTTTTAGAAAATGTTAACTTTGAGATTGGGTCTACGGATAAAGTAGCCATTATCGGTCCAAACGGTACCGGGAAAACAACTTTGCTCAGAGAAATCTTTAAAAACAATCATGAGTCGATCGAAATAAATGCTGATGTTAAAATAGCTTATTTATCTCAGATTCAAGGCGAAACGCTTAAAGATTCCAATACCATAATGGATGAATTCATCGATGCCGGGTTTAAAACGTATGACGAGATCAGATCGTTTCTTTCAAACTATGATTTTGAAGGAGAAATCCTTGATCAAAAGATCGAATCTTTGTCTGGTGGAGAAAAAAACATGCTTCAATTGGCCAAAGTGGCTGCTAGCTTTGCAAACGTACTGCTTCTTGACGAACCGACAAGCCATTTGGACATCTATACACAGATCGCACTGGAGAAAGCCATCGAAGACTATAAAGGTGCGATTCTGATGATTTCTCATGATTTCTATTCGGTCGTAAACGGCATGGATTATGTGTTAATCATTGACGATAAGACGATTAGAAAAGTGAGCATGCGAAAATTTAGACAGATGATTTATGCGAGTCATTTTAATAGAGACTATTTGGAAACGGAACAAAAGAAAAAGTCGGTTGAAATGAAAATAGAATTGGCTTTAAAAGATAAGAATTTTGAACTTGCAAAAGGTTTGGTCGATGAGTTGGAAGAGATAATTAAGCTGCTTTAAATGATAACTCTCATGATGACGGCGGAAAAGGATCAATAAAAAGACACTGATGAATAAAAATCTCAGTGTCTCTTTTATTATATGGATTTCTTGATATTTCAAATTAACGTGTACTTTCAATCCCGCCAAAGGTATTTGTTCGTGACCACAGGAAACAAAGCGCTTATTGAACGGCGATTTACCTTAATCCCATCTTTTAAAATGATTTCCAACCAACGGAGGAGCGTTTACGATCCGATACAAATCGTAACTTATTATTAACAAATACAAACCTTTTTACGATCGCCCATACCCTCTTCTGACTCCCCTCATAGAATATATGGCATGTGCCGAATTAGATTTTTTGCCATTTCAATATTTGGGGAGTTGGTTAAGTGAATTCGAAGATAGAGCTTACGGGGCGGGTAATCTATAAAGGAGATCCAGGTTATGAGGAAGCCCGCAAAAATTGGGATCCGCATACGAACAAATTTCCTAAGGTTTTTGTTTTTGCCCAGAACACGAAGGATGTTGCAAATGCAATAAGGTGGGCCCGTATTAACAAGGTCCCCATTCGCCCCAGAAGTGGACGGCATGCCCTTGAGACTAACCTTTCGCAGGTCAACGGGGGCATTGTTATAGATGTGAGCGAGCTCAAGACCATCAAGCTTAATAGAAAGTGTGGTACAGTCGTTGTTGGAACGGGCAACCGTGTAGGAAGAATCGTTGACAGGCTTGCTAGACAAGGATATATGGCCCCATTCGGGGACAGTCCTTCGGTCGGGATCGGCGGCATTACGGCTGGAGGCGGGATCGGGCCGCTCCAACGTACAATTGGTCTAATTAGTGATAATCTAATCGGACTCGAAATGGTAGATGCCAAAGGAAGAATCCTTCGAGCAAGCAGAAAACGTAATTCCGATCTGTTATGGGCTTCCCGAGGCGGCGGCGGCGGTAACTTTGGCGTCTATACCAAATATAAGTTTAAGGTGAGGCGCGCTCCGGTTAAGGCTACCGTATTCCAAATCACTTGGCCCTGGAACCAGTTCGAGAAGGTCGTTAAAGCATGGCAGCGTTGGGCTCCTTTCACTAGCACCAAGCTGGGCAGTGAGTTAACTGTTGGTCCTAAAAAGGGTGGAAATGTCAGCATGCTGGGGATTTACCTCGGATCCAAGATGAATGCCCTCCGCCTGTTAAAGCAAATTGTTAGTGTCGGAGAGACTAGCACTCAAGTAATCCGGGAACTTCCATACCTGCAAGCTACGAAATTTATGCTGGCCCCCGACCCCGTGACTACCCAAAAGTTCAGCAATCAGTTCTCCAGCGGTTTCGGCAAACGACCATTTCCAGATAAAGCCTATAAAGCGATGCGTGAGTTTCTGGAAAATGCAGAGGGAGGGACTCCAGCGGGATTCTACTTCCTTAACTGGGGTGGGGCCATAAGGCGTCTTGCACCAAAAGATACCGCATTCTACTGGCGCAAAGCTCAATTCTATGTAGAATGGAACAGCTCATGGGTAAAACCATCACACGCAGCTAAAAACATTGCTTTAGCTCGCAACACCAGGAAGAATATGCAGCCATATATTGTTGGATCCTATATAAACGTTCCGGATCAGGGAATAAAATGTTCAGGGCCGGTTTATTACGGTGAGAATTACGCTAGACTGAGGAGAGTTAAAGCGAAATACGATCCGAAAAATATCTTCAATAATCCACAAAGTATTCCACCAGCGAAGCGCAAGATAAAATAAGTCCACTGTCGACAACAGTCCGCTGAGCGAGTCATGGCGCGGCGGTCCCGGTCAGTCAGCTTGGGCTGCGCATGCGCACCAGACTCGTGCTGTGCTGATCGCTAATCTCGCCAAGGTGCGACGGGTCATCTTGTAATGTTCGCATTACTCGACCATTTACAAATCAGAGCGAAATCGTAGGGAGCAGACTGCCGCGGGCGGAAAGCTCCTTTCGTATTCTTTCGCCGCTAATCCCGTCTCATCGAAGCTTGTAACATTTTTATTGGGACAATAGCCATAAAAAACTCACCCTTGGGTAGGGGAGAGGTCCTGATTTCGGTTGTCTGTCTATTTCTCATGATGTTGGCATATTGGCATTATAATTCTAACGCCATTGTCGGTGAACACATTGCCGTTTGATGTAAAATATACTAGACATTATGTTTATTAAAATATACATTAAGGTTAACATAATTTACATGGGTTAGGGGTGATCGATGATGACAGCCATTCTTTATTTGAAATATGGCGCGCCGGATGTTCTTCAGCTCAAAGAATTGGTTCGGCCTGTACCTAAGGACAACGAGGTGCTCATCCGTATACATGCCACTTCGGTAACCGCCGCTGACACCGTTGCGGAAGCCCACCACTATGTGGAGAAGGGACATAAAAAAGGCGTCGTCTCTCGATTGCGGTTGCGCTACAGGAAAAAATAAGGAATGGCCGTATGGCGGAAACCTTTGGGGTGATAATCGGGGAAGTCTTTTGATTATGAGATAGAGGAGTAGGATAACAGGAAGAAGGAACGGAGGAATGGGATACGGTGAAAAAGATGAGAGCAGTTGTGTATACCAAATATGGATCGCCTGACGTTCTTCAGCTGAAGGAGGTAGAAAAACCCGTACCCAGGGACAATGAAATATTAGTGAGAGTATATGCGACAACGGTAACAGCGGGGGACTGGCGAATGAGAAAGGCTGATCCATTTCTTGCTAGACTTTACAATGGGTATGGAGCATCTGGAAGTGTAGGTACCTATGCGGTACAGCTAGCCAAATACTATGGGGCGAATGTAACAGGGGTATGCAGTACCACAAATCTTGAAATGGTGAGAGCTATAGGAGCGGATAAGGTAATTGATTATACAAAGCAGGATTTTAGAGCAAGTGGAGAAAGCTATGATCTAATATTTGATGCCGTTGGCAAAAAAATATCGAAAATCACAAAATCAACATGTAAGAAATCGCTTCGTTCGAATGGAAAATATGTGAGTGTGGATATGTCACAAAAGCCTTGTACCCAAGATCTTATCTTCCTCAAAGATCTTACTGAGGCTAGTAAAATCAAACCGGTCATAGATAGACGCTATTCGTTTGAGCAAATTCCAGAGGCACATAGCTACGTCGAACAAAAACATAAGAAGGGAAACGTGGTCATTACGGTGAGAAAATAAATCGTGTACTTCATTATTTTAGAAACTTTTTAGAATTACTTTCGAGGGAGTTTAGACTCCTCCTTTAGACTAAAGTTGTAGGGAAAAGAAAGACCATACAACCTAATAGGAGTGAGTATGAAATGATTAAGAAGAGTAAAGTATGGATGATCGGCTTGTCGGTGGCTGCAGTGAGTTTGTTCACGGTAACGGCGTTTGCGTCGACCCCGACTACCGGGGGTTACGATGTGTTCAAAGAAGTGCTGAAAGCGAACCATATGTCGGAGAAATCAGTTGATAGTGCGACGATCAAGGGGGGCTTCACCGTTAAAGTGGACGGGGAGACCGTGCTAACGGCGGACGGTACGACAAAGGTGGTGGACGCGGGAGATCAGCACAGCGTAAGCAGCGACTTCGGAATCACCCTCATGGGCGTCGAACGCACGGGCAGCTTGTATAGCAGCGGCGATGACGTGGTCTATCTTGTTGACGGGACTCACGATTTGCATTATTCGGTGAACAACCTGCACGATAAGCAAAGCGGTAAGTACCACCGGTCGGTTAAGGACGACAAACACCAGGACCGCCAGATGAGCAAGGGGGAAGAAGCGCTTTTCGATTTCATGGTAGGCGATCTCAAGGATGATTTCAGCGTGACGAACCAGACAGACGGCTCGAAGACGATTACGGTTGACGTAAGCAAGGAGGAAATTCCGCTTCCGCTGCGCTTACTACTTGATGTGGCATCGGCTGCCGACAAAGACAAGCGCGCACATGCACCGGAAGCGTCGGAAAAGTGGGAACAATTGAAGCAGTTTCCTTTCTTCCAAGGTCTTGAGGGAGTAAACCTCGAAGCACATTTGTTGCCAAAGTTGACAAAGGACGTTGCGATCGAACGCGTTCGGCTGCAGATGACGGTCAATGCGAACAACGAGTTGCTAGGCATGTTTGGCGAGCTTGAGGTGAGCGGCAAGGATGAAGCGGGCGTCACCCACCGAGTGGAACTGAAGAGCGAAGGTGACTTCAGCGGCATCAACGCAACGACGCCAGACGTGTTTGACCCTGCCGGCAAGACCGTCAAAACAATCGATGGGATAACGTTCGGCGACCACCGCTAACAATGCGAATTCCGGGAGGACCTTACTTATGTTAGAAGTCATGGATCTTACGAAGGTCTACCCCGGCGGCCGCGGCATCCAAGGGCTGAACCTCGCCGTACATCCCGGCGAGGTTATTGCCTTATTGGGGCCGAATGGTGCCGGGAAGACAACGGCGCTGCAAGCGATGGCCGGCTGGCTTAGGACCGACCGCGGGGAAGCGCGCTTGCACGGCACCTCCATAGCCGATCGGCCCGATATGACGAGGCCGCACATGGGGCTAATGATCGGCGAGCCATCACCGTACCCCTATCTCACGGGATATGGCTATTTAAAGCTATATAATAAGCTGTATCCAAACATCGACGAAGCGCGCATACAACAAATGCTGGAGCTTGTGGGAATGTCGGAGCACCAACAGCTAAAGATTAAGAAGTACTCTACCGGAATGAAGCAGCGGATCGAGCTCGCTAACGCACTGCTCCACCGTCCGCAGCTGCTTCTACTCGATGAGCCGTTCTCGGGCATGGACATCGAGGGTCGACGGGAGCTGGCGTCAATGCTGCGAGGCCTCGTGTCTGAGACGGGAGTGAGCATCATCATCTCATCGCATCAGGTACACGATATCCATGATTGGATCACGCATGCGTGCATCATCTATGAGGGGCAGCATGTCGATACCGCCAGCGTAATGCAGATCCGAGAATCGTTCTCGGGCGTAGAGGACTACTATTTGCAATGTATTGCAAAGAAGAGGAGCGGTGCAGCATGATCAGACAATTGAATGTTCTCACCGGTGAAGAGCTGCGCAAGCTGCTCCAAGGCGGCAAGCTGAAGGTGCTGCTGCTGCTCTCCTTCTTCATTGGAGTTCTCTTCGTCTTCATCGGCGACCGCATGGGACTGGACGAAAATCTCCCGGTGGTCGCGCTGGAGCTGTTGCTTGTGGTTGTTTTTCCTTTATTCATGGTTTCCCTCGGCAGCGACCTCATGGTCGGAGAATTTAAGGATGGAACGATCAAGAACGCGCTGAAGCTGCCGGTCAGCAGAGAGACCCTCTTTATAGGGAAAATGCTCGCGGGGTGGACAGCAGGAGCCATTATTGTACTAAGTATGTTCGTCCCGACGTTCATAGGAAGCTTATTCATTCAGGGCATGCCTGCACTGTCCGCGATTGGCGCGAGTATGGCGGTGGTGGGTGGCGCGATCCTTTTCTGCGGCTTGTTAGTGGTATTGGCAAACAGTGTATCCCTATGGACGGGGAGCGGTGGGGTCGGGCTTGTGGTCAGCATCGTGTTGTGGATGGCGATGGCTGTTGTTGGTTTTTTTGAACCACAGTTGAATCGATTCTTCGTAACCGACTTCCCGGATTGGGTGCAGCCGTTCCTCTACGCGGGCGATGTCGGCGCGTCTGTAACAACGTTGCTATTTATGGTAGCCTACTATATCATTGGAACTATATTGGGCATGATCGCCTTCCAAAGGAAAGATATCTAACTTATGTCTATTCGGTTGAAACTCCTATTAACTTATATATTCGGCATCTTACTGTCGGTGATGATTGTCGCAATGATGGGAATCGGTCTCGTCACGGCGTTCTTCTCCTATTTTACGAACGGCATTGCGAAGGAGCAAACCGTGGATGAGGCATTCCATCGAAGCATCGACCTGTTCGTGGACTTGCGCTATGCGGAGCGGTACACTCCAGAGGAGTTGAAGTCCCCTTCATTCGCAAATACATTTGGGGATCGGCTGCAGCCCTTCGGGGGCTTCCTCGTCGTCCGGCAAGGGGAGCGTTGGGAAAGCTACGGTGCGTTGAGAGAAGGCGAGGCATTCCTTACGCAGCTTCGGCGGGATGTATCGTCCCCAAGGAAGCACGCGGACGGCGTGTTCGTGGTGAGCACGTGGGAGGGACGCAACTTGCTTTCCGTGCAGTACGACTTTGCGCAAATGAACGATTCCTTAACGTTTTACCTCATCGCTGACGTGACGGAGACGGAGACGAAGGGCCATCGATTCCTATTCATCGTGCTTCTCGGCATTGCGATCTTAATCGGCATTATTCTGGTCCCGTTGCTGTGGATCACGACAAAGGATATTGTGCAGCCGCTGAGACAGCTCGAACAGGGCTCCCGCCGCATCGCTGAAGGGGACCTGAACTTCAGCTTGCACTCGAAGATGAGGAACGAAGTGGGCAGTGTAATCCGCTCGTATGAGAAGATGCGCAGCGAGCTGCAACGATCGATCGGGGTGCAGTTGGCCTTGGAGGAAAATCGCAAGCAGATGATTTCGAATATATCCCATGATCTAAAAACACCGCTGACCTCGATCAAGGGATATGTGGAGGGGATTCGGGAAGGCATCGCGGACGATCCGGAGAAAATGGAAAAGTATCTTGATGTGATTTATTCGAAGTCTCTCGACATGGACCGGATGATTGACGATCTGTTCCTGTTGTCAAAGCTCGATCTAGAGCAGGAACAGTTCCACTTGGAAGCGGTGCCGTTGGAAGAGTTTTATCGGCAGACGATGAATGAGCTGTCCATGGAATACGAGGGTGCGGGATTGCGGCTGACGAGCGAGTATGAGGCGGGATCCGACGCTGTCGCGACGATGGATGCCCAGAAGATCAAGCGCGTAATTCTGAATATCGTCGGGAACTCAGTGAAATTTATGGGAAAACAGGATTCCCATGTCCACGTTCATTTTGGCCGTCAAGGGGTTGAATGGGTAATCGGGGTGACGGATAATGGGCCCGGGATGAATCCGAGCGAGCTGGAGCGGATGTTTGATCGGTTCTACCGTGCGGACGCACATCGGAATCAGAACGTGGCCGGCTCCGGGTTGGGCCTTGCAATCGTGAAGCAGATCGTTACGTATCATGGTGGAACGATTCACGCAAGAAGTGAGCCGGGGAAGTCCATGTCGGTGATGTTTACTATTCCGATGGATCATGTTAGAACATGACGGGAGAGTGTGGGATGTCGAAGCGGAGAGTGTTAATTGTCGAGGACGATCAAGCGATTGCCGAGCTGGAGCGGGACTATCTCGAGGTGCATGGCTATGAGGTGACCCTCCGGTCAGACGGTAAACAGGCACTTGAGGAAGTGCTGGAGAATGATTACAATCTCGTCATTCTAGACGTCATGCTGCCAGGCATGGACGGCTTCGACATCTTACGACGGATCCGGGAGACAAAGTTTATTCCGGTGCTAATGGTATCTGCCCGCAAGGAGGATATTGACAAGATCCGGGGATTGGGCTTAGGTGCGGACGATTATGTGACAAAGCCGTTCAGCCCGTCGGAGCTCGTTGCGCGGGTGAAGGCACACCTCGAACGGTATGACCGATTGACCGGGGCCGTAGTGGGCGCCGGACCTGTCCGGAAATCACGAGAGCTGAACATTCAGGGACTTGCGATTCAGGTCGATGCTAGACGGGTGATGCTTTACGGGGAAGAGGTCTCGCTGACCGCGAAAGAGTTCGACCTGCTGCTCTTCCTCGCGGAAAACCCGGATCGGGTATATTCCAAGGAAGCGCTGCTGGATAAGGTATGGGGCATCGAGCACTTCGGTGATTCCGCCACGGTCACGGTCCACATCGGGAAGATCCGCGACAAGATCCAGAAGGACCCGTCGAAGCACCAGTTTATCGAAACGGTATGGGGCGCGGGGTATCGGTTTAAAATCTGAAAGAAAACCAATCTTGTGAAGATTGGTTTTTTCTTTATATATTGATGTATATTTTCAGCTTCCATATTTGTCGGGGCGTAGTATGGTAGGCTAACGGAAAGTAGAAAAAGGTTCAGGGTGATTCCGGAACTTCTTAATTATATACATGCTTTGCTTCAAGGTATCCCGCGGGGAACCGTATCGCTAGTGTCGGCAAGTTTTTAACTACGAATCAATTATAATAAAAAACTCCATAGCCTTTACTTAGGAATTGGTCTATTGTGGAATTAGAATAGTGGAATGGTGGGATATGTACAGTGATGATGATGGCTGTGTTCCTGACAGAGGCGCTAGGTTAACTAACCTAATACGATGTGAGCGTGATAGCAGCACTTAACGAATCCCGTTAGGTAAATTAATGTATGCGGCGTGATCCCAAGGGGAATATAAGGGATTGGAATCGACAGGTGTGGCGGGCCATCCGTTCAAATGGCTGACGGAATCCGACCCCCTCACGTTCAGCATGAATGATATTGAACACGTTTGGCAGCAGGGCAC
>JACMJI010000372.1 GCA_014380705.1 Gorillibacterium sp.
TTATCGGGGCGGAAGCACTCCTTCGTTGGGATTCACCTGAGTATGGAAGAGTGTCTCCGCTTGATTTTATCTCGCTAGCTGAACGAACAAATTTGATTCTTTCGATTGGAAGATGGGTCATTGAGGAGGCTTGCCGGGAGGCTAAAGGCTGGGAAATTAAGGGCTGGACGTCACTTGTAGTATCCGTTAACGTATCGGTTAAACAGTTCATGCAACCCGAATTTATCAGAATGATTAAGACGATTCTGCAGGAGACCGGACTGCAGGCAGAGAAGCTGTGTCTAGAGATCACGGAAAGCGTCGTAATTGGCAATCTTGCGATCACGTTAAAGATATTGGAGGAGTTGGTGGCTATGGGTATACAGGTAGCCATTGATGATTTCGGGACCGGATATTCTTCCCTCAGTGTTCTAAGACAGCTGCCGATCACCATCATCAAGATTGATCGTTCTTTTATTATGGAAATGAAGGGCACGGATGCGGATCATCCCTTGGTTTCAGCCATTATTGCGATGTCACACAATCTTGGAAAAATAGTTGTAGCCGAAGGAATTGAAACGGAACAGCAGTTACAATGGTTGCAGCAAATGGGCTGTAATTTGGGCCAAGGATACTTTATCGATAAGCCGCTATCCTCACAAAAATGGTTAGACAAGTTAGAAAGCTCAGATAATAAAAAACTTACCCCAAGAAAATATGAATCAAGTATCGGTCATATGTAAAAGGGTTGAGTAGATGCTGAAGCGTTGACTTTTTCGGAGAGCAATGTCCCTCGTACGAGAGACATTGCTTTTTTTGCTCTATCAGACTTCCATGCCGCTTGGGCGGCACCACGGATGAATGAAAATGTTCGTTTTTTTATTTTCAGGGCAGAAAGAATAAATATTAGGTAAGGTTCATTCTGATTCCAATGATATTAGGATAGTGATGGAACGGATTGTACATAATATTAGCAAAATAGGAGGGGTTGCTAATGTATATCAGGGCGTTTCTTTTGTTTGTCTGCTTAACTTTCTCAATACCAATGCAGGTTTCATCGGCTCAAAACGATACAGATGTGGATGTGTACACGGTTCAACGCGGGGATAGCTTATGGAAAATCTCGGTCAAGTATCAGGTAGGGTTGTCGGAGATTATTGCGGCCAACCCGCGGTTTTCAAATCCTAACCTGATCTACCCGGGGGATAAAGTCACCATACCCCTATTGACCAATGTAAAATCGATCGAATACCAAGTCTTTCAATTGGTCAATCAAGAACGGGCAGCCAATGGATTAAGTCCACTAAAAGCGAATTGGCAGCTATCTAGAGTAGCTAGAACCAAATCGCAGGATATGCGTGACCGTGGATACTTCTCCCATACCTCACCAACCTATGGCAGTCCATTTGACATGATGCGCGCCTTCCGGATTAATTTCAGCTCGGCGGGGGAGAATATTGCAGCTGGACAAACCACAGCTAAGCAAGTGATGCAAAGCTGGATGAACAGTCCAGGGCATCGTAAAAACATCTTAAGCGCTAATTACACAGAGATTGGCGTTGGATATGTTTCAGGTGGTTCGCAACGCTATTATTGGACGCAGATGTTCATTCGTCCATAGCTGGTCATCAAAGAACATGATTAGCGAGATAATATAACACCCGGAACAGTGCGTGAGCAGCTAAGAGTATAGCCATTAGCAATGGAATGATAACAACCCAAAACCGCCTTAGCTATTTAAGGCGGTTTTTGCCATGGGATAATACGAGTCTTTTGGATCATCAGCCTATCTCTTCATTCGATCCATATCGCTTAACTAATATTATATACAGATTGTATACAATCACGCCATGTGCTATTCTTCAGATATGATTGATTTAATATCCATCCAAAATCATAATTATAGGAGGCTGTTTGTATGAGTAATCTAGCATTAATTGGAGCAGGCGGGAAAATGGGCTGCAGAATCACAGACAATCTGATTAAAGGAACTCACGCTGTGAGTTATGTCGAAATCAGCGAAGCTGGAATTGGTCGGTTGGCCGAACGTGGCGTGCAGCCGACTCCCCGAGTGGAGGCTGTCCGTCAAGCTGATGTTGTCATTCTGGCTGTACCCGATATTCATATTGGCAGGATTGCGGGCGAGGTGATACCAGATATGAAATCCGGAGCGATGCTCATGGTGCTTGACCCTGCGGCAGCCTATCTTCGCCAGCTTCCTGAGCGAGAGGATCTTACCTATTTCGTGGCGCATCCTTGCCATCCCCCGATATTCAACGATGAGGTGACTCCCGAAGCCAAACGGGATTTTTTCGGTGGTGTAGCAGCTAAACAGGCGATTGTATGTGCACTCATGAAAGGACCTGATGAGCATTACCAAATCGGAGAGCAGGTAGCCCGGGCTATGTATGCCCCCGTTATGCGCGCTCATCGCATTACCGTTGATCAGATGGCTATGCTGGAGCCCACCATGGCGGAAACTATTAGTTCGATGATGGTTACTGTGCTTGGCGAGGCAATGGAGGAAGTTGTAAAACGCGGTGTTCCTTACGAGGCGGCCAAGGATTTTATGCTAGGACATATTAATATTCAATTGGGGATCGTCTTCGAGAAAGTCAATCCTTTCTCTGATGCTTGTCTGGTTGCCATAGATTATGGACGGAAAGCCATGATCAAGGACGGATGGAAGGACCTCTATAATCCGGAGAAGGTATATGAGCAGGTCGACGTGATGCTGCACCCCGAAAAGCTGAACCAGCTTCAAGACAAGGAGTAACGCGATGAAACAATGGAAGGTTGGCTTGATTGGTACGGGCTGGTGGTCGGAAAAACATCTAAAGGCTTGGAGCCGCATACCTGGAGTGGCCATTTCGGCTTTGTGCAATCGCAGTCGTGATAAGCTTACGGCCAAGGCTGAGGAATTCGGAGTTCCGTTGTCGGAGCTATATTCCAATCTGGATGACCTGCTGGCGAATGCCGATGTGGATATCATCGACATCGTAACGGGACCAGAAACTCATCTGGAGTTTGTGCGTAAGGCTGCGGCGGCTGGCAAGCATATCCTTTGTCAGAAGCCTTTTGCCACAACCCTCGAAGAGGCTGAAGAAATGGTGCGACTCGCTGAAGAAGCTGGCGTTCGCTTAATGGTGACGGAGAATTGGCGCTGGTTGATGCCAATGCAAACGATCAAGCAATTGATTACAGAAGATACAATCGGAAAGCTGCGCGTAGCTCGCTACATTCATACCGATTACTATACGCCGCGGATGGAGCCCGGCGCCAAACTTCCGCAGCCTTTTTTTCGAACAATGCCGAAGCTGCTGTTCTATGAAATGGGTGTCCATTGGTTTGATACCTGGCGCTACCTATTTGGAACGCCTAAACGGCTTTACGCTGAGACCCAGCGGATCAGTCCACATATTGTCGGTGAGGACTCCGGCATTGTTGTCCTCGGAGATGATGATTTCTATGGCTTTCTAGATGCCAGTTGGGCGACTAGGCAGAAGCTGGAGCTGCCGCTTGGCGAGGAGCCCGGACCGCTTCATCTGGAGCAGCTTGTCATCGACGGGGAGCAAGGAACAATCAAGCTGTATACGTCGGGTAGAATAACGGTAGTCAGCGGGGATGGAAAGGAAGAAAAAGTAATCTGTGAATCCACTTGGCTTGATCATGAGGAGAGTCACTACAGATTGCAGTCCCATTTTATTGATGCATTAACGATGGGAAGTCCTTTCCAGACAGAGGGTAGAGATAACCTGATTACCTTGCGCATGGCCTTCGGAGTCTATGAGAGTGCTGCTCAGCACATGCCAATTAACCTTTAAGGGAGGCAAAATAACGATATGATTATAGATGTTCATGCCCACTTGGGTCAGGATGATGTGTTTGATGAACATTTTACCTTGCAGGAGCAGTTTGATAAGCACCAAGCTTATGGAGTGGTCAAAACGATTTTGCAGCCAGGAACCTGTCATGAGCTGCATACTGTTTCTGCACAGCATGATGCGATTGCTGCCGTGATTCGTCAATATCCCGGGAAATTCTATGGGATGGCCAACCCCAATCCACATTTAAACGATGCTGCTTATGAGCGAGAGATCCGCCGCTGCGTGGAAGAGCTGGGCTTTGTCGGTATCAAGCTGCATACCTTTGCGCATGCAGTTCATCCCGGCAGTCGGGATGGCCGGAAGGTATTTTCTTTGGCACGAGAGCTTGAGGTACCGGTAATGGTGCACACGGGTGCGGGCATACCTTTTGCCAATCCTACCAATTTAATTGCGGTCGCCCGTGATTTCCCCGAGGTAAAGATTGTCATAGCCCATTGCGGCATGATGATAATGGCGGGTGAAACGGAAATCAGCATGAGCGCTTGCTCCAATCTATATGCGGATGTCACCTGGACTGCGGGTTTTCAACTCAAGCGCTGGGCCGGCAAGTTTGGCGCCGAGAGGTTTATGTTTGGTTCCGACCATGCCGACAATGCGGGTACAGAGCTTGCCAAGGTGCGCACATGCGGATTAACCAATGACGAGCAAGCATGGGTTCTCCATCGCAGCGCGGAAGCCATCTATAATCTCACCCAAGGATAAACGCCTATCGGCGTCCTGCAGGGCCGTGCGTTTACCGATGCGGAATCAGAATGAACCTTACCAAATATTTATAAATTCTGATAGAGTAAAAAATAAAAATCAAACAATAGCTACTTAAAAGGAGTCGACCCCTATGCAACTTATTAAGCAGATTAAAGTAAGCGAGAATAACCGCTTCCTGGTTCACGAAGACGGAACCCCATTCTTTTGGCTAGGAGATACAACCTGGGAGCTTTTTCATAAATTGAACCGTGAGGAAGTTGACCTCTATCTGACCAATCGCGCCGAACGAAAGTTCAATGTGATCCAGGCTGTTGCACTAGCCGAATTTGAAGGCTTAACAACCGATAACGCCTATGGTCGCAGGCCGCTCAAGCTAGACGAACAAGGGAATTATGACCCGACACAGCCAGATACGGATGGGGAGTACCATTACTGGGATCATGTCGACTATATTATTGAAAAAGCTGCCTCTCTCGGTCTTTATATCGCGTTCCTGCCCACTTGGGGAGACAAATACAACAAGCTATGGGGTCAAGGACCTGCTGTGTTTACAAAAGAGAACGCGTTGGCTTACGGCGCATGGCTTGGCAATCGCTATAAGGATTGTTCAAATATCATTTGGGTACTCGGTGGAGATCGCCCGCTTCAAACATCAACACATTTTGACGTCAATCGTTCGCTGGCTCAGGGCTTGCTCGAATCCGTGGCAAACCGACACCTCATCACCTTTCATCCGCCAGGCGGAGTCTCTTCCACGTTGCACGTCCATGAGGAAGATTGGCTCGATTTCAATATGATCCAATCCGGTCATAACGGTGGCGTTCGGACAAATTATCGTCATGTGACAGAGGATTATCTAAAAGACCCCACAAAACCGACACTGGATGGCGAACCCTGCTACGAGGACCATCCCATTGATTTTAAAGCGGCTAACGGATATTTTGATCAGGCAGATGTTCGTGTTGCTGCTTATTATGCGGTCTTCTCTGGAGCTTTTGGCCATACGTACGGTCATCATTCCATCTGGTCGATGACAACGGAGCCTCATGATTATTTCATTATGGATTGGAAGGATGCCATTCTTCGCCCAGGCGCCACCCAAATGCAGCATTTACGGAATCTAATCGAACAGCACTCCTTCCTTGATCGCGTGCCGGACCAAAGCCTGATTATTAATAATTATGAGGGTGCTAATTATATGGTAGCAACCCGTGGCGCCAATTACGCGATGATCTACAGCCCTAACGGTATTCGTTTCCGTGCAGCGATGGGCAAGCTTGCAGGGGAACAAGTTACGGCTTCTTGGTATGATCCAAGAACAGGGAGTTATACCGACTCATTCGAAGTGGCGAATACGGGAGAGGCGAACTTCCTACCTCCCACGAGCGGCAGAGGCTGCGATTGGGTGCTCGTACTAGAAGGACAGAATAACCAATGAAGTTCGGAATTGGTTCCTATACGCTGACATGGTCCGTAGGCGTACCTGGCTATGATGCACCAGCTAGTCCCGTTACCGCCTTAGATCTGCTTCATATTGCGCATGAACACGGAATTGGGCTGGTTCAGTTTGCAGATAACCTTCCTTTACACACCATGGAAAGTGAAGAGCTTCAAACGCTTATAGCCGCCTCGCAGACGCTTGGAATCGAGCTTGAAGTCGGCACACGAGGAACAGCGCCTGAGCATCTTCTCACTTATTTGCGCCTTGCCAAGCTCATGAATACCCAGCTTGTACGAACATTGATAACCACTTCTAACCTTCATGAAGCGGAGCAGGAGCTGCGCGAGGTGCTCCCATTCTTTGAAGAAGCCGGTGTGACGCTTGCTATTGAAAACCACGGAATGCATACAACCCGACAGTTAGCGTCGTTATTTGATCGTCTGGGCAGCCCCTTTGTGGGCTGCTGCCTAGACACGGTCAATTCCTTCAGTGCACTCGATTGTCCCAAAACCGTCATTAAGGATTTGCTGCCCTATGTGGTAAATCTGCATCTGAAGGATTTCGACATAACCCGAGTTGACCATCAAATGGGCTTTGTGGTATTGGGCAAACCCGCAGGTTGTGGTAAATTAGATATACCTTCATTACTCGCCGACCTACGCCTAGCGGGCAAGAGCCCGAATGTCATCCTGGAGCTGTGGACTCCCTTCTCTGGATCTGTACCAGAGACGGTGGAACAGGAGCAGCTTTGGTTCCGCCAAAGTCTGGATAACCTGAAGGTCCTAAATGTCTGGTAAACACGACATTATTCACGTTTTAAAGAGGGAGACCGCCATGCCTGACCATGCCATTACTTTAAAAGAAAAGGCTTATCGCCAACTGCGTAAA
>JACMJI010000373.1 GCA_014380705.1 Gorillibacterium sp.
AATAACTCGAGATCGGAGCCGCGATGGTTTGCCTGCAGCTTCCGAAGCTGAGCACAAAAGCGGAACATATGCCCCCCAGCAACGGCCTGATCCCCAGGTTTTTGCAAGGCCCGCTTGAGCTTGTCCTGAAAGAGTCCGATGAAGAATGGTAAGCTGAGTGAATCCATTGAATGACTGATCCAAAAGCCAATTTCTTCTTGAAGCTCCTTGATCGTCTTCACCTTACTCATACGCTCTGCAAGCACGACTTCGCTTAATTCCGCATAACGCAGCTCTCTACCAATTCGCTCATAGATGAACCGCTGTAGTTCTGGCTGTTTTTTGAGAGCGAGACTTGCTTCTCCCAGATAAGCAGCCCCCCCTTCCTGCGTAACAACCGAACGATCCAGCAAATCGGTCAAAATTGCAATGATTTCTGGCTTTACTGAATCCGGAGCTAACCCGTAATATTCGAAAAACCCCACTAATGCACGCGCCGGCAATCTACCGGGAATTGCGGCTTTCTGCTCTATAACAGGGTCTTTTAATACTGGCTCGTCCCTGTTATCGCTTCTGAAACCCGTTTGAGTGGCTAGAGGCCTAGCGATCGAACGCCCAGCTTCGTCACGAATCATACCAAGCAGCAGCTCGTTTAAGCGAGGTTTGTTCTCGGGTCCTCCTACGCGCAGGAAATGGAGAAGGCCTTCCACAGTAGTCGCTTTGTCCGCCTCATAGGGTGCCGTGAAACCCTGTGCGGCCATAAACAACACAATAGCCTGACTATAGTTGGACAGTAAGATCTTATCCTGTGAAGATAAACCATCTAACGCCTCGTCCGCAAAGTCATAAAAAACTTCCCATTGCCCCGGATTGTTCCGATTCCGCCAAGCAAAATCCAAATAATCAGTCGTGCCCTGGTATTCCTCTACGGGAAAGCGTTCGTTTGGAAAATCAAACAGAAAGTCTTTGCCAAGGCTTCGTGTATCCGTCCGAATGCTGCCCTTCTCCACAAACATAACGTCAATATTCTTTCGACCTTGCGGCTCATTATTGTAGGTTGTAAATCCGAACCGGCAACGCACCTCATAAGGGAGACAACGATAGAGGATATCCAACAGCTCGGCCGCCATCTCTGAGCTTTCGGATACGTCTGTATTCAGAATAATGTAAACCTTCTTTTTAGAGGATACGGCGCTGAATATCGCATAGAGCAAGCTTTTAAACAGGTCTTCACTGACCCCCAGCTTCTGCAGGATCGTATCAGGATTGTTAAGGTTGAACCCTCGTGCATACTCAAGCTCGTCCAATTCAGGTAAAGAGGTATCTGCTCCCTCATCATACGTATGGGTGAAACCCGTCACCCTAAAGAGCGCTCCCGGTTTACGCAGGAACGCTTCTCGAAGGTCAGCCGGCACAACAAAGTTATGGCTAAAAATAACATCCCGCTGCCCACTAAAGTCTGGACCCGCAAACACACTCCGCCCGATCACAAGCTCGCCTGTTTCAACTGGAAAAACGGTAAGTGCTGCTGGATAAAGCTGAATATCCCGTTCCCCACGTCTTGCTAACTCTTGCGGTGCGATATAGAGGCAATAGGGATGCAGCGTTTTCTTAATAAAGTTGTTATCCAGTCCCGGTGACTTGGCTACAGTATCGAAACCTTCTCCAGCCTGAAAAAGACCTTTGCGCCCCCGTGTGTAATACTGTTGTTGAATTTTTCTGCCGGCGGCTGCCATCAGGCTTCTCTCCCCTCAATATACTCCAGTTGATGGAGCAACCAAACAAAGGGCTCATCCACCCGAATCGGAGTTACAACTCCTTCAACCCGCTTGTTCACCGGGTTGCTACCTAAGGCAGATACAGCAAAATACGCGGCATTACTGAAGTATACATCGACCGCATCCTTGAATGGACGGTCAACCTTCTCAATAAAGCGTCGGATTTCGCCGTTGATATTCTCGAATTCATTCAGGTTCAAATACTGAGAATGAACGATATTGCGGAACACATTACTATTGGCGTTAATATAATCTCCGTCATCCTCTTTGAGATGCTTCAGCATGTCACTTTTCGTAAGAACCATCGCTGTTGGAATATTGGTTTTTGATTTATTCTGGTGCCCGATAAAATTCTCAAACATGGTGATAATGACATCACGAGGCTCTGAATGCCGTGGTGCGAGGTCACCACTATCTCCACCAAGGTTTAGGATGAGCCGATCTCGGATTGTCTTGATCTGCAGGGGGTCGATCATAAACAGAATACCGGCGGAGTTTTTAATGTGGGACGCATAGATATCCATATAATTCCGATCGGTCATTCCTTCCCCAGCCACATCGAAAAAAACCAAGGTCAGCGGTGCGATATTGTCATCTTTAAATACAAAGTTAAAAATAAACGGCTCCATTTTCTCGATCTTCTGTGTGGCTACGAGCATCATGCCCTGCTCAAAAATCGGTTCTTCATAATAAGTGCGAAAACGTCGGCTGATATCTGCATTCATAGGAATACAAGCGGCATTAAAATTCGAAGCCGTGACATGCTGCAGGGTATGGATGAGCGAGGTCATATAAACAGACTTTCCCACGGAGGTCGCCCCTACGATCGAGATAATGTTGCTTGGAACCTTGCCCGCTGAGATCTGAAGCTCATTGTGACAATTCGGGCATAACCGTTTGCGAGTTAACACACCATATTTGTCGGTAATTCCAACAAGAACTTTGTCCGAGTAGATTTTGTTCTCCTCGGGAATGGAGATCGGCCGGATGATGGCTTCCACTTCGCCTACAGTGTCGAGGTTAAACTTGGACCGGTACCGATCCAGCTCCGCATCCTCCTGCAGGCCATATTCTGGGTCATTTTCTCTATGGTGTGCAGCCCGAAAGACAACATCCTCCGGCTCAAATTTGACAAAGCAATGGGGACAGACAATATCGTAAAAAGGCGGCTTGATCTTCACCGGTGTCCTCCGGAACAAGCCCTTAATTGCTTTCAGCATGGCGAGTCCTCCTGCCTTGTATGTAGCTATCTCTATCATTCCTCAACTATCATCGTTCCCCGTCTCATGATGCCATCGTTACTCATGAATCAGTTCATACATGCTGCCAAAGGCTTTTCCATCTGTAAAAAACAGCTTGATACAATCCGCCTTGCCTACTTCAATATCCGCTAGACGGTTTAAGCCTGGCATCAAGTCGGTGAGCATCGGGTACAGGGTTCCATCCTCTTTGTGCAGGGGCAGGGAGCCCGTCTTTTTTACATAGCATAAAGCTTCCTTCGGTACGCGGACCTCTGCCATGATGCTCATCTGAACCGTTCTGTACTTGCTAAACCAACCGCCGTTGTATTTAACGATACAACGAATACGTGCCCTGTCCATGCTGACCGCAGCCTCATTCGAACGGCTCTCCTGACGATATACTAGCGTGTCTGCCTCAGAGCGAACGCAGGGATAAATGCGATAGACGTAATGGTGGGTAAAATTCAGCCGTTCCCGATAACCGGAGTTCGCTTTGTACTCCTCCCGAGTATACAGCTTCATCCGTAAATAGTCGCTAGCTTGATCTCGATAGATAGCTTCTGGTCCGAAACTGACTACAGCGGGATGTGAGGGATCAAAACCACAGATTAAGACAAACTTCACTTCCCCAGGCCAGTTCCAGGTTAAGAGGCATTCCCCTTCTAACGTCCGACAATTCGCTCCACCGATCCTAAATTCAAGCGGCGCTTCTTCCTCGCTCCATTGCCATTTTTTCATGTTATCACCTATTATCAAAGCTTCCGCTGCCATTCTGGGCTCTACCCAGTCCGTCCGATGAGCCTTTGCCGCTGCGGTACATCGATGTGGAGCCTGTTTTTGAGCCTGGTTCCTTTATGGGAATAAGTAATGTGGATAAAGCAAGAACCGCTGCAAGGGTCAAATCTGCAAGCAAGCGGCCAAAAGCTGGAGCCACGCCCGTACGCATCCAAGCCTCAAGCAATGCTCCTGCAAGCATACCGGCGAGCGCTCCACCAATGGTAAAGCTTTTGGCCAAATGTCGATTATCAAAAATAATACCGAGCGAAAGTCCCATCAACGCACCAAGCAACGCGAGAAACAAAATACGTAATGTGAGGTAATAATAGCTCCCCTCACCCGTTCCTGTGCGCTCGCCCATCAGATGCCAGCCACGGTTCAATTCGTAGATTTTTGTAAAAACACCCGAAAGCTCGTTGGCACTGTCAATTCGATGAAAGCTGCCCTCTGTCTGATTAGCCAGCTGTTTGAGCAAGTCCGTGGCATCTTTAGTGGTTCCATTCATCCCTACCGCATGAATAGCGATCCCTTCTTGACGATAAGGCTGGACTGCTTCCTCCACCTGAACCTCGCTGTAGCCATCCGATATGAGAATGACCATACTTTTACGTTTACTTGACGCCGATTCGAGCTCTGTAAGTGCCATCTTAAGGGCACCAGAGATGTCAGTCTGACCGTCAGCTGTATATCCATTTCAGCGGGTTATCACTTGATCCTTCTCTACCTGAGTGGCATGAATCGTCAGAGGCTGCAGCAGCT
>JACMJI010000374.1 GCA_014380705.1 Gorillibacterium sp.
CCATTTCGTTAGCAGAGCAAAGCTTAAAAGAAGGTATGTATGGAGTTATTGTTGTAGCTCGAGAGGGATGGAACGTAGGGGTTATCGGCATTGTTGCCTCCAAGCTCATGGATCGTTTCTATCGGCCAGCCATCGTCCTTAGTATTGATCCGATTACGGGACTTGCGAAGGGCTCGGCCCGTTCCATTGCTGGTTTTGACATGCATAAGGCCCTCACTCATTGTGCTGACCTTATGGAACATTATGGTGGACATCAGATGGCCGCGGGTATGACACTTCATCAGGACCATATTCCCGCTCTAAGAAATAAGCTTGCTCAATTAGCGGGTGAATGGCTGACGGTAGATGATTATGTACCGGTGCTAAATGCGGATCTTGAATGTCAGCTTGAAGGGCAACCGTTACGCTGGATTCGTGAATTAGATAAGCTGGCGCCTTTTGGTGTGGGCAACCCGGCACCACGATTTATGTTTTCTGGTTTGCGTGTATTGGAGAAGAAGCGAATGGGGAAGGATAATCGCCATCTGAAGCTTCAGGTTATCCATGCTGCACCCGTACTTTCTGGGAAGCCGCTGCAAATAGATGCCGTTGGATTTAACAAGGGCCATTTAGAGGGTGATATCTCCCAGACCTCCAGGGTTGATATGCTGGGTGAATTATCGATCAACGAATGGAATGGGATGGAAAAGGCTCAGATGATTATCCAGGATATGCGAATCGAAGCGGTTCAAGTATTCGACTTTCGCGGCGCCCCGGTTAATGATATGAGATGGCGCAGTATCATTGATCGAGGCGAGCCTGTGGGCATTGTATTCGCATCCTTGGAGGAAGCAATGGCTACACCCGCACCTACGATGGACCTTATTTCATCTCGCTGGTATTATTCCAGGGAGAATGGGGTGATGCTTCAATGGGGTGAACAGGCTGATGAAAAATACGCTTATGACGAACTGGAGCAGCTTATCCTTTATTCTCTACCCTCCTCTATGACAGCGATGACAGAAGCGCTTTCACAAGCCAAACAAGCAAAGAGGATTTATGCTGTGTTTAGGGATGCCTTGGCACCGCGTGAAGCAATGCCGGGCAAGGAGATGTTCAAGCAGGTATATGGTCTGCTTAAGAACGGGGATGGGTGCAAACGGACGACGAACATAGATCCCATTCTTTATATCAGCAAAAGAATAGGCTTGTCTCCCCGTGTGGTCAGGTTTATTATCGAAGTTTTTGAAGAGCTCTCATTTGTGGAATGTGCTGAGGAGGAATACCGCCTCAATCCAACACCTTCAAAACGGGAGCTTAGTCAGTCTATAGTTTACCAGAACAGATACCAGCATGATGATGTGGAGAGGGAACTCCTCTACAGTACGGCTCAAGAGCTTACTAGTCGAATTCTCAATTTAAAGAACCCTAATCTCAACACGGAGGCTATTGTATGAATTTCAAAGAACATATCCGGGTCATTCCCGACTATCCACAACCTGGAATTCGCTTTAAGGACATCACAACTTTACTAGGAAATGGTCCGGTCTACCGGGAAGCCATTAATAAATTGCATGATGCGTTTAAGAATCATGGTGTTGATCTGGTTGCAGGACCGGAAGCTCGGGGTTTTGTTGTTGGAGCACCACTTGCTTATGCGCTTGGCGTTGGTTTTGTGCCTATACGCAAGAGTGGAAAGCTGCCTTTTGAATGTATCGAAGCGGAATATTCGCTGGAATACGGCAAAGATAAGTTAGCTATGCACGTTGATGCGATTAAACCTGGACAGAAGGTATTGATTGCGGACGATCTTCTTGCAACGGGCGGTACGATTGCTACAACGATTGACCTGATTCGTCGTTTAGGTGGCGATATTGTAGGAGCGGCGTTCCTGATCGAGCTTTCCTATCTGACTGGACGCGAGAAAATGGACGGAATTGAAGTATTTTCCCTGATGCAGTACTAATGGGCATGTCATGATTGTAAAAAGACCACCGGACGCATTTTAGCTGCGTCGGTGGTCTTTATTTACATAAAAAAATTTATAAGTTTTGGGGTTACCCTTTTTTAGCCGAGCACCCGCGCAGACCATAATAGCGATCAAAATGCTATTTGTTCCTCTATCCGAAATTATAAATATAGGTAGGGTTCAATCTGATTCCGCATCGGTAATCGCACGGCCCTTCAGGACGCCGATAGGCGTTTATCCTTGGTGTGTGGCTTACGAATTAATGGGCTTCGTTGTCGATCTTAAGTACGGTGAAAAGTTTGAACAAGAGGCTGAGAATAATGGCAACAACGGTAGCTAGCGCCATACCTTTAAGCTCGAAACCATCACCCAATGTAAACTTCATGCCGCTAATCCCAATAACCAGAACAACAGAAGTCAGAATCAGGTTAATGGGCTTGTCATAGTTGACTTTCGATTCAACAAGCATCCGGATACCGGAGCTAGCAATAATTCCAAATAACAGTATCGATACGCCACCCATAACAGGTTCTGGGATGGAAGAGATAAGAGCGGATATTTTACCGGAGAAGGATAAAACAACGGAGAATACAGCGGCCCCGCCAATGACCCAAGTGGAATACACTTTAGTTAATGCCAAAACCCCGATGTTTTCTCCATAAGTGGTGTTGGGGGTGGAACCGAAGAGACTGGAGAGAACGGTGGATATCCCATTGCCCATAAGAGAGCGGTGAAGACCGGGATCCTTAGAAAGATCCTTGCCGACAATATTGCTCGTGACAACCAAATGACCAATATGCTCAGCGATGACAACGAGCGCAGCAGGGAGAATAACGAGAGCGCTGGATAGGTTAAAATGTGGTGTATAACGAGTAGGAAGACGGAACCAGGCAGCATCATTAACTGCTTGAAAAGAAACCAAATTAACTCCGGTGTAATGATCAATCAGGACAGCAGCTAGATAGCCGACGACAATACCGATAAGAATAGGAATGATTTTCATAAAACCACGGAAGAGGACGTTACCAAGGATAATCGTGCCTAAGGTGATGACAGCAACGGCAACTGCCTTTGAATCCATGGCCCATTTAGGATCAGCATTTTTTGATATAAATCCTGCCATACCGGCAGCAATGGGCACTAACTCTAAACCGATAACAGCGACAATGGCACCCATAGCAGCGGGTGGGAAAACAACATTGATCCAACCAATTCCCACCTTCTTAACCAACAAGGCGACAATGATGAAGATGATTCCGACGCCGAGAAAGCCGAATAGGGCTTCTTCAAATGGGCGACCCTTTCCAAGAATCAGAAAAACGGGTGACAGGAAGGCGAAGCTTGACCCTAGGAATGCAGGTATTTTCCCCTTACAGATGAACAGGTAAAGCAGTGTGCCGATACCGTTCATTAGAAGGACGGTAGCTGGATCAATTCCGAACAAGTTTGGAACAAGAACATTGGCTGCAAACATAGCGAAAAGATGTTGCAGACTGAGTGGAATACTCACCAAAAGCGGGGGACGTTCATTAACTTGAATAATACGTGACACAAAAGTTCCTCCTCAGCGAATGTTTTCGGGCGGATATTTCCAAATTACGCGCCTCGAATATCTTAGCAGATATTATTAACGGTGCCTAGAGGCTATATTTTGCCCAATTTTATTTAAAAACGACACAATTCTTGACGCGACGCCGCAGCAGGGTCATAATGAATTCAAACTATTTACTCGCGGGAAGGGTTTGGCAATGGGTATTGATCAGCTGATAGATAAAGCTTCGGCATATATTAAGGAGAGCGAGCTTTCCCGTATAAGGGAAGCTTATGAATTTGCTCAGAAGGCCCATGAGGGGCAACTGCGCAAATCAGGAGAACCCTATATCTTACATCCCCTTGCGGTGGCAGACATTCTGATCAATATGCAGATGGATGCCACATCTATTATTGCTGCTCTTTTACATGACGTGGTCGAGGATACCACGATGTCCCTGGAATCGGTCCGTCAACAATTTGGTGCGACCTGTGCATCTATAGTAGACGGGTTGACGAAGCTGGAGAAAATCCGTTTTAAATCCAAAGAAGAGCATCAAAACGAAAATTATCGTAAAATGTTTGTCGCAATGGCTCAGGATATTCGGGTCATTCTAATCAAATTGGCTGACCGTTTGCACAACATGCGGACGCTTAAATACCAATCTGAGGAAAGCCAACGGCGGATTGCCGAAGAGACACTGGAAATTTTCTGCCCGATTGCTCACCGTCTGGGGATCTCTGCGATCAAGTGGGAGATGGAGGATATCGCATTAAGGTATCTAAACCCGCAGCAATATTATCGGATCGCTAATCTCATGCAGAAGAAACGGGCCGATCGAGAGCAATATATTCACGACGCCATCTTAACCATTCGGGAAAAGGTCGGCGAAATGGGCATCGACAGTGACATTTCCGGACGACCAAAGCATATTTATAGCATTTATAAGAAAATGTCGGAGAAGGGCAAGCAATTTACGGAGATTTATGATCTTCTAGCCATCCGAATTATCGTTGAGAATATTAAGGATTGTTATGCGACGCTTGGCATTATCCATACCTTATGGAAGCCGATGCCTGGTCGTTTTAAGGATTATATAGCCATGCCAAAAGCCAATATGTATCAGTCCTTGCATACGACGGTAATTGGTACAAATGGAGAACCTTTAGAAGTTCAGATTCGTACCTCCGAAATGCACCGAACAGCAGAATTCGGTATCGCTGCTCATTGGGCATATAAGGAAGGAACGGTCGCTTCCGATGGCACCTTCGAGGACAAAATGAATTGGGTTCGCGAAATTCTCGAGCTCCAAAGTGAAGCGCGCGATGCTTCTGAATTTATGGAATCACTCAAAATGGACTTTTTCTCAGACCTTGTTTTTGTTTTTACGCCAAAGGGTGAAGTGATTGAACTGCCAGCAGGCTCGGTCCCTCTGGATTTTGCTTATCGGATTCACACGGAAGTGGGGAACCGTACAATCGGGGCCAAGGTCAATGGACGGATCGTAACCCTTGACCATCAGCTACAGAACGGCGATATTGTCGAAATTTTAACATCCAAACATTCCTATGGACCAAGCCAGGATTGGATCAAGATTGCCCAGTCCTCCCATACCCGCAGTAAAATTAAACAGTTCTTCAAGAAGGAAAAGCGCGAGGAGAATGTAGATAAAGGCTGGGACGCTATCGAGAAGGATCTCAAAAGACTCGGCTACGAAAACGCAGGTCTGATGGCGGATGACAAGCTCCAGGAGGTCGCTAGCAAGTTCAACTTCAACGACATTGATGACATGCTCTCCGGAGTAGGCTTTGGCGGCATAACAGCCACACAGATCACCACGAGGCTAACGGAGAAATTGCGTCGGGAAGCTGAAGACGCGAAGGAAACGGATCTACTCCAGCTGACGAATGAGTTGAAAGAAGTTAAATCGATTTCAGATAAAGAGAAGAAACCTAGACCTACTCATGGTGTTCAGGTTAAAGGTGTGGAGAATCTTCTGGTCCGTTTCGCTCGCTGCTGCAACCCCGTACCTGGCGACGCGATCTTCGGTTACATCACCAGAGGACGCGGGGTATCGGTTCACCGCTCCGACTGTACGAATCTGCCGACGGGCATTGAGAACGAGGAAGATCGTTTGATTGAAGTGGAGTGGCTGGAGGGCGAAGAAGCCAATTACAGCGTGGAAATTGAGATCACAGGTCAAGACCGACGTGATCTGTTGCGTGAAGTACTGCAAGCTGTGTCGGAGAGTAAAACGACCATTTCTGCAGTCTCAGGTCGCTCAGATCGCAACAAGCTTGCTCTAATCCATATGACGGTATTGATTCATAATATTGATCATTTGCAATCTGTTGTGGAGAAAATCAAGCGAATCCGCGATGTATACACGGTGCAGCGGATCATGCAGACTTAAATTGTTACCCGGAATGTAGGTAGAAGGTGACCTTAGCGGAAACAGTCAAAACAACAAATATCTTGAAACGTAGGGGCTTGCTAAGGAGAGAAGTGTTTAGGAAAAACCTATTTCTAAAGGCTAGCTCAGTAGAGAAGCATGTAGGAACTAATATCATTCACACCAGACTCAGCTTAGGCAATTGGGTTTGAGATGGGTATCTAGGAAAATGATGAAG
>JACMJI010000375.1 GCA_014380705.1 Gorillibacterium sp.
ATTCTATCATCCAGAAAAAGCTGATATTGCTCAATTCAACACTAACGTGTTTGTTTTTGTGTGACTCCGGCCGAAGCCTTGTCACGCTGCTTGTTTACTCGTTGTTCAGTTTTCAAAGGGCTGTTACGTCTACCAATTAGGCTGTCAAAAGCGGCTTCTTAAATCTACTACCGAAGCACGTTTTTCTGATATGTCTCAGAGGCGACTTAAATAATATATCACGTCTGCCTATAATACGTCAACCATTATATTATTATTTCTACTATACCTGTTCTATTTTAATCTTTCCCGACTATATCTATCTTTAGTAGCCTTTACTGGACGTAGAACAATTAATCGAACCATGGCAAGGAGGGAAATGTCGTATGAGAACTTGGTTTAAGGACAACCGTCCAACTCACGGGCTATCTGATGAGCATTATCAATTGATCAAAGAAATTCGCTTAGCTCGCGAACAATGGATTAATGCACAGAACCATCTAGACTGGGTTGGAAGTATGGAGGAAGAAGTTGATTATGTTATCTATGCCTTGACTACAGCTGAGAAAAAATACGATGTGCTCCTCAAACGCGCCAAACAGCTCGACTGGACTAATATCTCGTATTATATCTCATAGGAGGTACTGGCAATGCACTTAGGATTATGGGTACTATTTGTGGGTTCTCTTTTATTGTTGCTTATTCTCCTTGTTCGAAACAGATACTCTACTCAAGTACTTGCAAAAATAGGAATGGTTGGCGTTTGTTCCGTTCTGTTGCTGTATGCAGCTAATTGGGTTGGGGGAGAGTATATCCATCTTCCTATTAACGGAGTAACTGTAACGGCCGTTGGAGTGCTTGGCATTCCCGGACTAGCCCTGCTCGTGGCAGTGCAGTCCTTTGTCCTCTAACATCGACTTGCTTTGAAGCACCTTTAGAAAGAAAACAGGAAAAAGCATAAGGTATACCCCTTATGCTTTTTCCTGTTTCAATAATCCGGCAACAACCACTGGATAAATAATTATCACTCGTTTCGCTAAAGCTCACGCCTGCCTTCAAGTGCTTTGCTAAGTGTAACCTCATCCGCATATTCCAAGTCTCCACCTACAGGCAGTCCGCGTGCAATCCGTGTCACTCTTACTCCAAAAGGCTTAACAAGACGGGAAAGATACATCGCCGTAGCTTCTCCCTCTATATTGGGGTTTGTGGCTAGAATGAGTTCCTGTACAATCTCATCACTCAATCGCTTGAGCAATTCAGCAATATAGATTTGGTCAGGTCCAATGCCCTCCATTGGCGAGATCGCCCCATGGAGCACATGATAATATCCGTTAAATTCCTTGGTTCGTTCCAATGCGACTAAATCCTTTGGCTCTTGGACAACACAAATGATCGAGGCATCCCGCGTTTTGTCCTGGCATACCCGGCAAGGATCAATATCTGTGATATTGCAGCATACCGAACAGTAATGGAGATTACGCTTGACGCTTACGAGTGCTTTAGCAAAATCTGTAACATCTTCCTCTTTCATCCTCAACACTTGAAAGGCGAGCCTTCCAGCCGTTTTCGGACCGATTCCAGGCAGGCGGGAAAAGGCTTCGATCAGCTTGGCTAGCGGTTCGGGATAATACAAAGGTCAGCCTTCTTTCTTTAAAAAGGGTTCCAACTATTCTAAAACATTCCGGGAATTTTCATTCCGTTGGTGAATTTGCCCATGTCTTTATTGGCTAACTCATCAGCCTTGTTCATAGCGTCGTTAACAGCAGTCAAAACAAGGTCCTGCAGCATTTCTACATCGTCAGGGTCGACCGCTTCCGGCTTGATCGTAATACTAACAATTTTCTTTTGTCCATTTGCTGTAACTGTTACTACCCCACCACCTGCAGTGCCCTCGACTGTTTTGGATACTAACTCTTCCTGCGCCTTCATCATTTGCTCCTGCATTTTCTTCACTTGCTTCATCATTTGATTCATATTATTCATCTGATTCATCTCCTCAATTTAACTTTCTTTAATTTTCACCAAATCTTCTCCAAAAAGACGGACGGCTTCCGTCACCCATACTGCCTCAACTGGGTCTTCCGGCTCTAACTCAAGAATTTCTGGTACTGCTGCTTCCTTTGCTTCTGAACAAGCGTCATTCCATTCTTTCAACATAACGGTTGCAAGGCGCAAGGGATGTCCATACAGATCCGTCATCACCTGCTCAATTAATTGCTTATTAGCTGGGCGCTCCGTTGTTTCGCGGTGCATCGTGCTTTTGAAGGTCAGAAGTACTGTGTCATTATCACAGGATACGGGTTCACCATCAATTAACCAGGCATGGACAGTAATTCGCTTCTCCTTCACTTGAGCGAGTACTTGCGCCCATTTGAGCAGCACTTGTTTGAAGAGATCAGAGTTGCTAGC
>JACMJI010000376.1 GCA_014380705.1 Gorillibacterium sp.
CAGTTCATTAAGACCCGTGTTGTAGCCTTGGGTCATATATTTAACGTAATTTAGAATGTCATTGATCCGGTCTCGGTCATTCATCTCCGGCCCTTTAGCCTGAGGTTCTCCAGTCGGTGTTTGGTTCCCTAGCTGTTGCATTGCTGACCCTCCTTGGCAAAGTATTTATTGAAGGTGTTGAAGTATTGCATTGTAATGCGCTTGATGACGACGGCCGGCTTCTTGGATGGTATTTGCTATATTCTTATCCATGACTCCTGTAGCGGCTTCATTACACTTTTTCATCGCCAAAAGCTCCCATGACATGAAATCGGTAAGATAATTTAACTCTTTCGTCCCGATCAAGCTTCGATCAGTGGTTAAATTTTGTTGACCTCCGCCTTGGTTCATTTGCTGCGTTTGCATGTCGCACCTCCGCTCTCCATTATTGGAATAATGCAGTCTCAAGGAATCTAAGTTATTTTGCGCTTCCCCCTGAGTTTACGGACCCGAAACCTTGCGCTTGAGCTGATGTTTGGGAATCCTCTCTCAAGTAACTGTCGTGATTCGGTTGGTCCCCTTTATAATTGGAGGCATGGAACGCGTTGATATCATTTCCTTGTGATTGGGCTGATGTTTGGGAATCCTCTCTCAAGTAACTGTCGTGATTTGGTTGGTCCCCTTTGTAATTGGAGGCATGGAACGCGTTGATATCATTTCCTTGTGATTGGGCTGATGTTTGGGAATCATCTCTCAAGTAACTGTCGTGATTTGGTTGGTCCCCTTTGTAGTTAGAAGCATGAAAGGATTGTGAACTGGTTGCAGCACTCATCGAGCCGCTCATGCCTGTAGAACTTTGGAAGCTGTTGCTGTCGCTTTGTGATTTATAAAAGGATTGTACGGGACCAGATGGCTGGAAGGCTTGCTTCCCGGCTGAACTTTTGCCACTGCTCATGCTTGAGCTGTTTGATTGATTATTGTTATTCATGGTAGGATTTTATCCTCCTTAAGAATAGTCCTCGAGCCGGGGTAAAGTACCCGCATGAGGCTTCTTCTATTGTTGGTTTGACGGAGGTTTATTATGACTGGAATATAAAAGCAACCCCTTGAAGGGTTGCCAGGCTGCCTAAGAAACCAGTGACGTTACGAATTTGGATGTCGGTTTCGGGTGCACTTGAAATGGCATCCTCTGAAGGAAGGGTACGATGCCATTTCAAAGGCGCCGCGTGTCAACCATCCTATTGCCGCACAGGGCGGGTGATGGCTTCCTCGACTTTGATGCAGCGGTCCATGATAACCTCTATTCCATTGGCCTGGCATAGCTGTGCCGCTTCCTCATTAATAATTCCTTGCTGGAGCCAGAATACCTTTGCTTTAATCTGTACCGCTTGCTCAGCAATCGGCAGAACCTGGTCACTGCGGCGGAACACATTGACGATATCAACCTGTTCTGGGATATCGGTCAGACTGGGGTAGCATTGCTCACCGAGAATTTCGCTTGCATTTGGATTAACCGGAATGATCCGATATCCCCTGTCCTGCATGGCTGAAGCGACCATGTGAGAGGTACGGTCTGTGCTATCGGATAGACCAACAACAGCAATATTCCCTGCCTGCTCCAACAGAGTCTTAATACGATCTCTAGATGGATTTTCAAATGGCATTTTTTTATCCCCTCTATTCAATAAATTCAATATCTGCACCAAGAGCCATTAAATGTTCAAAATAATTTGGGTACGATTTAGCTACATGCTGAGCGTCGTTAATAACCAAGCCTTTCTTGGAACGCAGGCCCACAATGGTAAGCGCCATGATCACACGATGATCATAATGGGCGTCAATCTCAACTCCACCCGTTACGCCATCGGGGGATCCGTGAACAATGATTTCGCTCTGACGTTCTTCGGCGTTTACTCCGGCTTTGCGCAGTTCCCGAACAAAATCACTGATTCGGTCACATTCTTTGTAACGTAAATTTTCGATATTATAGAATCTGGAAGTCCCTTCAGCAAAAGCTGACGCGGCTACCATAGCCAAAACACCGTCGGTAAAACCATCCCCATCAAATTCTCCAGCTTTAAGTTGCCCTGTTCCTTGAACATGTACCACACCATCTGCATGGGACAGAGGGACACCCATTGAACGAAGCACCTCTACCACTTCCCGCTCGCCTTGTCTGCTCTTCTCAGCCAAACGCATCACCCTAACATCTGACTTCGTTATCGCTGCTGCCGCCAGTATTGCAGCAGAGCCTGGATAGTCACCCTGAACGGCATATTCGGCGGATTTGTAAGCTTGACGACCAGGTATTCGATAATGCATCAAATCTTCGCTTACTTCGACCTGTATACCTGCCATTTCTAAAACCTCAAGGGTTTGTCCAACAATAATCTTCGATTTCAGGTCATGCAGTACCTCAATTTCACTATCCTCTTCAAGAAGTGGAGTCATGAACAGCAGGGAGCTTAGGTATTGCGAGCTAACGGACCCCGATACGGTAATCTTACCTCCGACTGGCTTGCCTCCACGGATGGTAATTGGCAATTTCCCTTGATTATCCTCCACTTGAACGCCAAGCTGGCGAAGTGCAATAATCAGGTCATCATGAGGGCGTTTACCAAGTGAATCCGGATAAGTATTAATAAAAGTCACTTCATTACAAAAGGCAGCCGTAGACATGAGAAATCTCAGGACTGCACCCGCATTACCTACATTCAGTTCTCGCACATTTGTAGGATGCTTGCCGAAGCCAAGAATGGTCATTTTCTCGGCATCCTCCACAACAACAGCACCTAGGTCACGAATGCATCGGCGCATAGCGTCACTGTCCTCACTGTGTGCGGGGTACCATATCGTGCTTTTTCCTTCGGCCAGAGCACCCACTAACAGGTAACGGGTTGTATAATTTTTAGAAGATAATGCCTGAATTTCTCCGTGAAGCCCAACGGTTGGCTTAATAACAGCTTTCATATCGGATCAAAGTCCCCCCTTAAGTAAAGTCTGGTTCCTTGTGAAATTCTCGTATAATGAGATCTGCAATTTCCTCGGGTTCCCGCCCGTCCGTATCCACATGATAGTGGGCAAAACCATAAACACCCATCCGTCTCTGGATAAGCTCCGTAACTTTTTCACGGATATCTCCTGCGAGAAGAGGCCGATTGTTAACCCCTTCTACGCGACTGACGATCGTCTCTACAGAGGCACCCAGGGAAACCACAAACCCGCTTTCCTGCATAGAAACACGGTTGCCTTCTGCCAGTACACAGCCTCCACCCGTTGCAACAACCTGGCGTTTTTCAGAGAGGATCTGCTTTAATATGGCGGATTCCATCTCACGAAAGGTGGGTTCCCCCCTGGCACTGAACAGTTCTTGGACCGTATATCCTTCCGCACGCTCGATCTCAAGATCCGTATCCTTGAAGGTCCAGTTCAATTTCTCAGCCAATCGCATTCCAATTGTAGACTTGCCTGTACCCATAAATCCAATAAGCACCAAATTGTTTCTGTCCATCGTCTCACCCCGCCACACTTATGCGTTTAAGCATTATCATACCACAGCACTGATTAAGGGCATAGCAAAAAGGGTGGCTAAAGAAAACCCCAAGCCATTGGAGTTGTCTTTAACCACACCATTGCGACAACGATAAGAATTTAATATTTATGCAGATTTACCCTTGCTCACCGATCCAGTTGTAATGGAATACACCCTCTTTATCCACACGCTCAAACGTATGAGCACCAAAATAATCTCGTTGAGCTTGCAGCAGGTTCGCTGGCAGACGCTCCGTGCGGTAACTATCAAAGTAAGCTAGTGCGGAAGCAAAAGCGGGCACCGGAACACCCCGAGTAACTGCGTTTGAGACTACATAGCGCCATGCTTCTTGATAACCTTGGATAACTTCGCTGAAGTAAGGATCGAGCAGCAGGTTCTTAAGCCCTGCGTCACGGTCATACGCATCCTTGATATTCTGTAGGAAGCGTGCCCGAATAATACAGCCCCCTCTGAAGATCATTGCGATGTCTCCGTATTGAAGATCCCAGCCATACTCTTCGGAAGCTTGTCGCATTTGAGCAAAGCCTTGTGCATAAGAACAGATTTTGCTTGCATACAAAGCCTTGCGCACGGATTCGATAAACGTAACGCGATCGCCTTGATAAGTGGTCTTTTCTGGACCTCTCAACACCTTACTAGCTGCTACACGTTCCTGCTTCATCGCTGAAATAAAGCGGGAGAACACGGACTCCGTAATAATTGATAGGGGAACACCCAAATCAAGAGAGCTCTGACTGGTCCATTTGCCTGTTCCTTTTTGACCCGCAGTGTCCAGAATGATGTCCACCATCGGTTTGCCTGTCTCCGCATCCGTTCTGGTGAAGATATCAGCCGTTATCTCGATCAGGTAGCTATCAAGCTCCCCCGTATTCCACTCTGTAAAAATTTGATGCAATTCGAGTGCATTCAAACCAAGTACATCTTGGAGTAGGTGATAAGCTTCAGAAATCAGTTGCATATCTCCATACTCGATGCCGTTATGTACCATTTTTACATAGTGTCCGGCGCCGTCAGGTCCAATATAAGTGCAGCAAGCATCTCCATCAACCTTCGCAGAAATAGCGGTTAGAATCGGTTCTACGAGCTCATACGCATCCCTTTGTCCCCCTGGCATAATGGAAGGCCCTTTAAGCGCACCCTCTTCACCACCAGATACACCGGTTCCAATAAAACGGATCCCTCTAGCCTCAAGCTCTTTGTTGCGCCGCTGTGTATCCGGAAAATAGGAATTTCCGCCATCAATCAGAATATCGCCTTTGTCTAGATGAGGTACCAGTTGATTGATTGTGGCATCTGTAGCAGAACCGGCCTTGATCATAAGTAGAATTTTTCGCGGCTTTTCAAGTGATTCAACAAATTCTTCAATGGAATAAGTACCAACCAGGTTTTTACCCGTTGCTTCCTGCAGCAATTCGTTCACCTTGTCCTGCGAACGATTGTAGATTGAGACGGTAAAGCCCCTGCTTTCGATATTGAGAGCCAGGTTCTTCCCCATAACGGCAAGTCCTACTACGCCAATTTGTTGTTTAGTCATCATGACCACCCTTTCTTATTTCAATCTGTAAGCTGCTTCTGTGCTCGGAGCTGGTACTCGGCTATGGCATCAAATTCACCCGAAAGCTGATGATAAAGGCGCATATAAATCCCAATAAGCTCTTTGTATGTATTGTAGTTTTCTTGATCACTGATATGACGCTCCGTACAGCGGACCCAGTCCTTCACTCCTAAGAGGTTGGGAAACTCCCCCATTGCCCAAAACCCCATGTAAGCTGCCCCAAGCCCTGAACTCTCTACGGTATCCATCACTGTAACAGATCGATCCATAACATCGGATAACATTTGCCGCCATAAAGTCGAACGAGCAAAACCGCCAGATACTCTAATTTCTCTGGCTGGACCTGTAAGCTCCTCAAGTGCTGTCACGACAGAATGGAGTCTGAAGGCAATTCCCTCCATGACTGACCGAATCATATGTTTCTTGCTATGATTCATGGAGAGCCCGAAGAAGACACCCCGAGCGTTGGTATTCCAATAGGGCGCTCGTTCTCCAAGCAGAAACGGCAAAAAGATTAATCCACCTGCTCCCGGCGCGATATCATGAGCAAGCTCAGTCAAATAATCGTAAGGGTCCCGTCCTTTTCGGATGGCATCTTCAGCTTCAAGCGAAGCGAGGACATCTCGAGTCCAGCGAAAAACAATACCGCCATTATTGATCGGTCCGCCGATCGTCCATAGACCGTCAGCTAGAGCATAGCAGAATAAACGTCCTTCGGGATCAACTACTGGCTGCGAAACGATGGAGCGAACAGCACCGCTTGTTCCGATACTGAGTGCAAAGATACCTGGGTCAACTGCACCTGCTCCCAAATTGGCAAGGGGTCCGTCAGCAGCACCCACAACAAAAGGAGTACTTGTAGGAAGGCCCATGGCCATCGCTATTTCTTGCCCTAGGCCGATCTCTCGGTGGGAGGCAGGTACAAGCCTTGATAAACGGTCAGCAAGAATTCCGGCATATTCAAGGGCAAGATCATCCCAATCCATTCTGTTTATGTTAAAAAGTCCGGTTGCACTAGCTATGGAATAATCCACAACATAGGACTTGAAAAGCCGATAAAAAATATATTCCTTCATTCCAATAAACTTATACGCTTGAGCAAAAATATCAGGTTGATTGTCCCTCATCCACATCAGTTTTATTAATGGAGACATCGGATGGATCGGAGTCCCCGTACGCGTATATAGCTTCTGCCCTTCGCCATTTCCCCGCAAAAGACTGGCATAGGCAGCACTTCGGTTATCAGCCCAGGTAATCAGAGGTGTGAGGGGAAGTCCTTCTTGATTGACCGCCATCAGACTATGCATAGCCGAGCTAAAGGAGACGCAGAGCACTTGATCTCCAGAAATACCAGACTGACGAATGGTTGCTCCAATTCCGGTAATAACCGCTTGAAGGATAATTTCGGGGTCCTGCTCAGCAATTTCTGGCGACGGAGTATCCATGGGATAATGCACCGAATAGGAAGCAGTAATTTTTCCAGCTTTGTCCACCAGAAGGGTTTTCGCACTTGTTGTCCCTATATCCACTGCGATGACATATGATTTCAAATAAGCACTCATATAAGCCTATTCCCTCCGTTATTATGCTTACTTATGATATCACAGCTTTATGGACGAAACCAATCTCTGGTATCGTCAGTATGATAAACGCCCGTCGGCGTCCTTTGGCGCCGTCCAAAAACCAAAGCCATTACAGATTTGTATATTGGCTTCGGGCACTCTTAAAATGGCATCTTCTGATTAGACGAAGGTAGGGATGCCCTATTCAAAGGCGCCACGGAAACTCTTCGCTCAACACACAAATCCTCCACTCTTGTTTTTTGGGCTGCCTTAATTCTTCCGGTGGTGCGGTTCACACCCCTTGGAATAAGCTAACTGGAAATCCTCCAGGTAGTCTTGTCCCAATACTACTTTGAAACCAGCTAACTGGAATTCCTCCAGGTATTTCTGCGCTTTTCAGCAGCTTTGGGCGAAATCGCCCTAAATAACAGGCGGTTTTCCTGTTAAGTCGGGGATTTCTGGGTCCCCCGCATGATTTAACAGGAGGTTTTCCCGTTATGTCGGGGATTCCAGGCTCTAACGATCTTTAATAGCCAGTTTTCAAGCCATCCAAAAACCAAAGCCGTTACAAATTTGTATATAGGCTTCGGGCATTCTTGAAATGGCACCCTCTGATTAGACGAAGGTAAGGATGCCCTATTCAAAGACGCCACGGAAACTCTTCGCTCAAAACAAATCCTCCACTCTTGGTTTTTGGGGGCCTTGCCATTGGTACCAGCTAATTGATGAAAAAATGCTGGAGTTCAGGGCTATAAGAGCCTTAAAGGGTGAAATTCCTGCGATTCTACAGCATTTTACGGGAGGAATAAACGAAACGAATGACCCGCTCAATAATTCATGTAGATTTGCAGGATTTGGGTTCGAGAAAAGCCAGACAATTGAAAGTACTGCACTTTTACAGGATAATAGATTAAAATCGTGTTTGCAGTGTAACCATTTCATGAACAAATTTCTTCTTGTTCGGAACGAATACCGAAGAGATAGCCTATAAGTAACTTCTTGAATAACAGAACCGGATCAATGGCATCGGTTGGAACTAATTCTTCAATGCAAATGAGTTCGTAAGCATGCTTAATGCAGTGAATGGAAGAAGTATTTGAACAAAAAAGGCTGATTAAGAAACCTGAAGTGGAGAATTTGAGTGTCGAGTGTAGAGTTTACGCGGCGCCTTTGAAATGGCATCGTATCCTTCCTCTAATCAGAGGATGCCATTTCAAGAGCGCCCGAAACCGACATTCAAATTCGTAACGTCACTGGTTTCTTAAGCAGCCTGA